>CAJYKY010000382.1 GCA_913775005.1 uncultured Achromobacter sp. | reverse complement strand
GCACCGTGATCTTGTCGGGCGGCGTGTAGTCGCGGCGCTTGCTGGCCAGGATGAAACCCCAATCGCCAAACGACGGCACGTAGGTGTGATACGGCCACGTGTTCAGGCCCGCTTCCTTCAGCGTGGCGTCCACGCTCCAGAACGAACGCGGCGCAAAATAAGGCGAGGTGGACTGGATCACCATATAGCCGTTTTCAGCCAGGTGACGCGCCATCAGGTGATACACAGGCACCGAATACAAACGGCCCAACCCGAAGTTGGACGGATCGGGAAAATCCACCACGATGAAGTCGTAGACTTCGGCGTGCGTTTCCAGCCAGCGGCCGGCATCGTCGTTGATGACGGTGACGCGCGGGTCTTTCAGCGAACCCTGGTTCAATTCAACCAGCGGCGCCGAGCGCGAGAACAAGCCGGTCATCGCCGGGTCCAGGTCCACCAGCGTGATGCGTTCGATGTTCTTGTACTTGAGGATTTCGCGCACCGCCAAGCCATCGCCGCCGCCCAGCACCAACACGTTGCGCGCCCAGGGCAGCGTCTGCAAACCGGGATGCACCAGCGACTCGTGATAACGGTGTTCGTCGCGCGACGAGAATTGCAGGTTGTTGTTGATATACAGGCGCAGGTCATCGTGCCACTTCGTGACCACCAAGCGCTGATACGGCGTGGTTTCGGCATGCACGACGTCATCGCCATACAAGCCCTTTTCGGCCCACGCCGTCATGGCCGTGGAATAGATAAAGCCCATTCCCAGAAAGCCGATCACCAGATACGCGCGGATGGCCTTTTCACCGGGTCGGCGGATCTCGGCGCGAAACAACCACGTGGTCCACAACGCCACGCTGGCGTTCATGATGCCGAACAGAAAGCTGGTGCGCAGCAAACCCAGCTTGGGGGCGAGCAGCAGCGGGAAGATCAGCGATACCGCCAAGGCGCCCAGATAATCGAAAGTCAGCACGCGGCTGACGATTTCGCGGAACTCGGCCTTGCGCTGATTGAAGACGCGCATGACCAGCGGGATTTCCATGCCGACCATCAAGCCGATGACAAACACGCCGACATACAGCGCGGCACGGAAGGGCGCGGACAGCCACGCAAACACCAGGAACAGCACCGCCGCCGACACGCCGCCCAACAAGGCAACGAGCAGTTCGACGTCGATGAACCGATTCAAAACGTCTTCGTCTCTTACATATTTTGACAACCACGAACCGATGCCCATGGCGAACAAATAGCAGCCAATGACGGACGAGAACTGAAGGATGGAATCCCCCAGTAAATAGCTGGCTAGCGCGCTGCTGATGAGCTCATAGCCCAAACCGCAGGAAGCAACGATCAATACCGATAGGATGAGAACGCGGTCGCGCATGTGGTGTCCGGGGCGAAAAATGCGTTCGCAGTATATCGAACGCCGCGTATATACTGCGCGCAATTGGGAGGGTGGCAATGGGAGAAGCGATGCATCCGGCTGTGGTCTATCTGATCTATATCGTCTCGGCACTTGTGATGCTGGGCGTATTCACGGCGATCTATACCGCCGTGACGGCTTACAAGGAATTCGACCTTATCCGCGAAGGCAATATTGCGGCGGTGCTGGTGTATGGCGGCGCGTTGGTCGGATTCAGTTTGACGGTGGCATCCAGCATTGCCGTGCATGCCAGCTTCACCATGTTCCTGGTCTGGGGCGTGGCCGCGATGGTGGTCCAGATCGTGGTGTATGTGGTCATGGACAAAGCCATACGCGGCATGGACGAAGCCATCGAACAAAACAATATCGCCATGGGCGGCCTGATGGGCGCGATCTCGCTGTCCGCCGGCGTCGTCAACGCTGCCTGCCTCGCCTGACGACGGCAAACGCGCGCAATCCGAACTGACACGGGAGAACCTGCCATGAGCCTTGGTTCATTTATTCGCAAACAGTTTATTGACATCCTGCAATGGAACGAGGACCGGGACGGCGTGCTCGCCTGGCGCCATCCGATGCAGGATTTTGAAATTCAGTACGGCGCCAGCCTGACCGTGCGCGAATCGCAGATGGCCGTCTTCGTGAACGAAGGCAAAGTGGCCGATGTGTTCGGCCCCGGCATGTACAAGCTGACGACGCAAACGCTGCCCGTTCTGACGTACCTGAAGAACTGGGACAAGCTGTTCGAGTCGCCCTTCAAGTCGGACGTGATCTTCTTCAGCACGCGGCTGCAATTGGGCCGGCGCTGGGGGACGGCGCAGCCGGTGACGCTGCGCGACGCCGAGTTCGGCATGGTGCGCCTGCGCGCCTTCGGGGTGTACTCATACCAGATCACGGACCCGGGCAAGTTCTACCGCGAAATCAGCGGCACGCGCGACGTCTATACCGTTGACGACCTGGAAGCGCAGTTGCGCAACATGGTGGTGGCGGCGATGACGACGGCGCTGGGCGGCTCCAAGGTGCCGTTCCTGGACATCGCGGGCAATCAAGGCTTGATGTCGCAGAGCATCAGCGAACAGCTGGCTCCGGTGTTCGACCGCTACGGCGTCAAGCTCGATAACTTCACCGTTGAAAACGTGTCGCTGCCCGAAGAGCTGCAAAAGGCGCTGGACACGCGGATTTCGATGGGCATGGCCGGGGACTTGGGCAAGTTCACGCAATACCAGACGGCAACGTCGATTCCGCTGGCGGCGCAGAACGAAGGCGGTATCGCCGGCATTGGCGCGGGCTTGGCAGCAGGCGCGGCGTTGGGCCAGACCATGGCGGCTGGGTTGGGCGTGGGGCAGGGGCAAGCTCAGCCCGCCGCCGCGCCCGTGGATCCGGTCGCCCGCTTGCAACAGCTGAAAGACCTGTTGGACAAAGGGCTGATCACCGCCGCCGACTACGACTCGGCCAAGGCCGAGGTGCTGAAGAAACTCACCAGCTAAGGCCCCATGCAGCAGGTTCTGTGTCCGCAGTGCGGCGCCCCGGTCAAGTTCACGTCCACCGCTTCGGTGATGGCGGTTTGCGGCGCGTGCCGCAGCACCTTGCTGAAGGATGCCGAATCGGTCAAGCGCAGTGGCGAAATGGCCGATGTGCTGGAAGACTATTCGCCCTTGTGCCTGGGCGCGACGGGCAAGTTCGAGAGCAAGCGCTTCGATGTCATCGGGCGCATTCAGCTGCGCTATGACGAAGGCTTCTGGAACGAGTGGTACGTGTGGTTCGATGACGGCTCGGACGGCTGGCTGTCCGACGCCTCGGGCCAATACGCCATCACGCGCCGCCGCAAGGTCAAGTCCCTGCAAGGCATGCCGGCGTTTTCGGACATCTCGCCGGGCGACGAACTCAAACTGGACGGCCAGCGTTTCGTGGCGTCCGACATCCGCCGCGCGCAGGCGGGCGGCGCGCAAGGTGAATTGCCCTTCGTGCCGGGCGACGGATGGCAGGCCAAGGTGGCGGACTACCGAAGCGTCGACGCCTTCCTGACGCTGGATTTTTCCGACGCGCCCGAACCGGAACTGTTCATCGGCAAGGCCTTCGACCTGTCGGCCATGCAGGCCAGCTCGCTGCGCAGCAATGAGCAGGTCGAGGAAACGGCCGGCCGTTATCGCGGCCAGATCAAAGCGCTGGACTGCCCCAACTGCGGCGGCCCGATCAGCTTCGTGGCGGCGATGGCCACGCAGGTGGTGTGCCCGTCCTGCGCGGCCACGGTCGACTGCTCGGGCCCGACGGCCGAGGTGATCGACAAGGCGCGCAAGGTCAAGGCCATTACGACGACGCTGTCGCTGGGCGCGGTGGCCAAGATCGACGGCGCGAGCTACACGCTGATCGGCCTGATGAAATGCGCCGACCCCGATCCCGACGAACCGTCCGACTGGATCGAGTACCTGCTGTTCAATCCGGCTAAAGGTTTCATCTGGCTGGTGGAAACCGACGAGGGCTGGGAACGCGTGCAGGTCTGCGACACCTGGCCCAGCCAGAACAACGCGAGCAGCGTGCGCTGGCGTTCGAAGCTTTACCAGAAACTGTATGACTACACCTCGCGGGTGGAGCTGCCGCTGGGCGCGTTCAACTGGCGCGTGAAGGCGGGCGACACCACGAAAATCACCGACTACAAAGCCGGCGCCATGAAGCTGACGCGCGAGCTTGGCGAGGCGGAGCTGGGCTGGTCGGCGTCGGCGCCGGTATCCCCCGCGCAGTTGGCCGAGTGGTTTGGCGACCCCCAGCTGGCCAAGCAAAAGTCGCGGCCGATGGGCGGCAAGAAGGGCAGTTACGCCGGATGGGCGTGGATGGCGACCATCGGCATGGTGTTCATGAACCTGAGCAATATCCTGAGCGGCCGCTTCATTCCGATCCTGATCGGGCTGGCGTTCCTGTGGTTCCCCGCCAAGCTGGCGGACAAGTTTTCCGGCAAGGACGAGTAGCGCGATGGGCAAGCTTCTTTATGTGATGTATGCCTTGGTGGTGATCATGGCGACGACTGGCGCCAGCTCACCCGGCGCGCGCATTGGCAGCGGCAGCAGCAGCGGGAGCAGCAGCAGCTGGGGCAGCAGTTCGTCGGGCAGTTCAGGCTGGTCTTCGGGCGGG
>CAJYKY010000381.1 GCA_913775005.1 uncultured Achromobacter sp. | reverse complement strand
TTCCACCAGCGGTTCGCCCAGGGCGACGATGTCAAAGTCAGCCATGAGCGGCCTCTCGGGTGCGAGTGATCTGGGCGACCAGCGCGGCCGTATCGCGCGCGGCGAAGGCCGCCTTGTCGTAAAGATTGCTGCCGATGCCGACCAGCCCGGCGCCGGCGGCGAAGTATGCGTTCATGTTGTCCTGCGTGACGCCGCCCGTGGGGCAGAAAATGGTGTCGGGGTACACGGACTTGAGCGCCGCCAGATGCTTGGGGCCGCCCGTGTCGGCGGGAAACACCTTCACCACGTCAACGCCGGCGCGGCGCGCGGCCAGGACTTCGGTCGGGGTGAAGGCGCCCAGCAGGCACAGCGCATCGGCGGCATGCGCCATGTCGACGATTTCGGTTGCCAGCGCGGGCGACACGAGGAAGTCGGCACCGGCCACCAGCGCGTCGCGCGCCTGGCTTTCATCCAGCACCGTGCCCACGCCCAGCAGCAGGCTGGGGCCGTGCTTGTCGCGTAGCGCGCGCACCAGGTCGGTTACGCCGGGAATGGTCCAGGTCAGCTCCAGCGTGGTGCAGCCCGCCGCCACGGCGACTTCGGCGGCGTAGGCGGCCGTGGCCGCGTCCGTATAGCGCAGCACCGGCACGACGCGCGCGGCCAGCAGGGAGGAAAGCTTGGAGGCGATGGGAGCGGGGGCAGTCATGAAATTCCTCGGAGGCTAGCGGTCAGGCGCTGCCGGCGAATGCGGGCAGCACGGCAAGTTTGGCCACGGCGGCGTCACGCAGCCGCAGCAAGGGTTCGATATAGGCAGCTTGCGGGTCGTCCTGGCGGCGGAACAGCAGCGTGCTGACGCTGACCGCCGCCACCGGCCGGCCGGACGCGTCGCACAGCGCCACGCCGTAGCAGACGATACCGGCTTCATTTTCTTCGTTGTCCATGGCGTAGCCGCGACGACGGGCCTCGTCCAGCACCGCGCGCAGCGCCGGCAAACTGGTGACGGTGCCTGGCATGCGCGCGGGCAGCGGCAAGTCACGCAGCACCCGGTCGCGCGTGGTGTCGTCCAGCAAGGCCAGATAGGCCTTGCCGACCGCGCTGGAATGCAGCGGCACCGATGAACCGACCCGCGAGGCCATGCGCACGGGGCCGGGGCTTTCAAGCTTGTCGATATAGATCATTTCCTGGCCCGCAGGGACGGCCAGGTGGATGGTTTCGCCGGTGGCGTCACGCAGCGCCTGAAGATCGGGCTCCAGCGCGCCGCGCAGATCGAACTGGGACCACGCGCGGCTGGCCAGCGACATCAGGCGCGTACCCAGCCGGTAAACGCCATCGGACTCAGCCAGCATGCCTTGTTCAGCAAGCGCGGCGACGATGCGATAGACGGTGGGCCGCGGATACCCGCAGCTGCGCGCCAGCCACGCAGCGGTGGGCGGCTCCGGGGCATCGGCCACCGCTTGCAGCACCGTCATGAATTTAGCGAACGCGGCAGCGCCCGCGACCTTGGTTTCCGACAAGAACGTCCCCAAATGATGGCAATGCGCCATCAACAATGCACCCGCAGAATTCGCAAGGCAACCCACGCGCATGTCAGACGAATCTGCGATACTGTTTATTTGTACAGCTAGATTGCCTGCTGATGCTTGATGGTGTCCATATTATGGACATGTGAATCACAATATAGGCAATTATTCCACACCGCAGCGCTTGGAACCAGCGAAGGCTTATCGCTCGGGCAGGCGCCACCCTCAGGCTACGATACTGTCCATGAGCTCCCAAATCCGCATCGTTGGCGCACGCCAGAACAACCTCAAAAACCTGGACCTGACTATCGCCACCGGCGAATTGGTCGTTGTCACCGGCGTATCCGGGTCCGGCAAAAGTTCGCTGGCCTTCGACACGCTGTACGCCGAAGGCCAACGGCGCTACGTGGAAACCTTCTCGCCCTATGCGCGCCAGTTCCTGGACCGCATGGACAAGCCGCAGGTGGACCGCATCGAGGGCATTCTGCCAGCCATCGCCATCGACCAGACCAATCCGGTGCGCAGCTCGCGCAGCACGGTCGGCACGATGACCGAGCTGAACGATCACCTGAAGCTGCTGTTTGCGCGCGGCGCCCGCCTGTACTGCCGGGGTTGCGGCAAGCTGGTGCGCCGCGACACGCCTGATTCCATCTACCACTCGCTGGCCGAACGCGCTGCCGTCGCGGGCGACCCGCGTCTGGTCGTGACCTTCCCCATCGCCGTGCCGGCCAACTTCACCGAAGAGGAAGTCCGCGGCTTTCTTGAGCAGCAGGGCTACACCCGCGTGCACGCTGAGGAAACCGCCGTGCCGCGCGCCACGGCGGCTAAAAGCACGAAGGGCGCCAAGAAGAGCAAGGCCGCGAAAGACGCCGGCGAAGAGCGCCGCATCCTGCACGTCATCCAGGACCGTTTCCGCTTTGCCGGCACCGAACGCGAACGCGTCATGGAAGCGCTGGACACCGCGCTGCGCATGGGCGCCGGCCATCTGGCCGTGTACGTCATGGACGCCGAAGGCGCCAATGCCGACATCTGGAAATACAGCGACCGCCTGCACTGTGCCGACTGCAACATCGAATACACCGACCCGCTGCCCAGCAGCTTCTCGTTCAATTCCCCGCTGGGCGCCTGCGAGGCCTGCCGCGGTTTTGGCCGCGTGATTGGCATCGACTTCGGCTTGGTCATCCCGGACGAAAACAAGACTTTGCTGGAAGGGGCCATCAAGCCCTGGACCACCCCGTCTTACAAGGAATGCCAGGACGAACTGCAAAAGTACGCGCCGCGCGCGGGCATTCCGCTGGGCGTGCCCTGGAAAAGCCTGTCTGAAGAACACAAGCGCTGGGTGCTGTACGGCACGCCTGACTGGAAGGGCGGCAACGACGCCTGGAAGCACCAGTGGTACGGCGTACAGCGCTTTTTCGACTGGCTGGAAACCAAGGCCTACAAAATGCACGTGCGCGTGCTGCTGT
>CAJYKY010000380.1 GCA_913775005.1 uncultured Achromobacter sp. | reverse complement strand
GGTAGCCAACTCTGCATCCGCAGAGTGCGTCTAGTATTTCTGGCGCGGCAGGAGGGGCTCGAACCCCCGACCTCAGGCTTAGAAGGCCCGTGCTCTATCCAGCTGAGCTACTGCCGCGCGGTGTGCTGACTGCCCGGAAGGGATCCGGGCGGCGCATTTTACCTTGTTGTGCGGAAAGATGGGCTGGCCGCGCGATACGCAGAGATACGCACACATTCCGCGCCGCCGCCCTGCCCTACGCTTCCTCGATATCCGCGTGCGTCGACACCCACAGCACCACGGCGTCTTCCTTGCTCAGGCTGATCACGCGATGGCCCATGCGGCTGTCGATGTAGAAGCTTTCGCCCGCTTTCAAGCGCGCGGGTTCATAGAATTCCGTATAGAGCTGGACCTCGCCTTCAAGCACGTAGACGAATTCTTCGCCGCCGTGGCGGCTCCAGTCGTGGAATTCGTCGAACGAACGCGCTTTGACTCGGGTGTGAAACGGCATCATGCGTTTGTGCGACAGCGCGGTGCACAAGAGGCGGTGGTCGTAATACGGGGTGTCGTACTGGCGGCCTTCGCCCTGGCGGCTGAGGCTGCGGCGGCCGGTGCCCATGTGGGCGTCGGATGCCGTGAACAGTTCGGCCACGTCCAGATCCAGGCCGGCGGCGATCTTGATCAGGTTGTCATAGGTCGGCGACAGCAGGCTGTTCTCAATCTTGGACAGCGTGGACGCGGCTACGCCGGTGGCCTCTGCCGCCTGCTTCAGTGTCCACTTGCGCGCCTGGCGCAGGGCTCGCAGCCGTTGTGCCAATGCGCTCTGTTTGTTGCCTTGCATCCTGTGTACCTTGTCATGCCCGCGATGAGCGCTCCCGCCACCAGTCGCGCGCCTGGTAAGACCAATAAGTCAGTTGAACCGCCGCCGTCCCCAGCGCGCCGCCGTTCCAGGCCAGCCCGAAAGGTTCGAACAGCTTGTAGCGTTGGGTGTCGCCGGTGATGGCCTCGGCCACCACACGGCCGCCTATCGACGTCGTGTTCATGCCGTGCCCGCCAAACGCCGTGCAATACCAGACGTCCGGCCCAAGCCGGCCAATCTGCGGCATCAGATGCCGCGCGTAGGCCATGCGTCCCGACCAGGCGGTCTCGACGCGCAACCCTTGCAATTGGGGATAGACGGACAGCAGTTCGCGGCGCAACGACTCGGCCAGATCGGGCGGGTCGTCGACTCGGGTGGTGATTCTACTGCCCCAGCCGATGCGCCCGCCATCCAGCACGCGATAGTAGTTGCCGGCGCGGCGGTCATCGCCAATGGCCGCGGTGCTGCGGATGGCTTCCTGCACGCGCTCGCCCAGCGGCTCGGTCAGCATGATGTAGGTGGCAATCGGCAGCATTGCGCGGCGCAGCGCGGGCGCGACATCGCTGGTGTAGCCGCCCGTGGCCAGGACGACGCTGCGGGCGTCGATCTGCCCCGCTGCGGTGCTCAGGTGCTTGACGGCGCCTTCCAGCTTCAGGCCGGTGACCGGGGAATCTTCATGGATCCGCACGCCCAGCCGCGCACATTCGCGGGCCAGCGCGCGGGCGTAGTTCAGCGGGTGGAAATGAAAAGAGCTGGGGTCTTCGATGCCTTGGTGATAGACATCGGACACCAGGCGTTCGCGCACCTGGCTGCGGGACAAGAAGCGCACGTCGCGGCCAAAGTCGCGGCGCTGGGCGTCGCACCATTGGTTCAGCGCATCCGTGGCCTCGTAGCGCACCACGCGCAAGCGGCCGTCGACCTTGTGCGCGTCGGTGATGGCCAGCGTGCGGATGTTGTCGCGGATGATCTCCACGCCTTCCATCGACAGCCGGTACAACTGGCGGTAATGGTCTTCGCCCACATGGCGCTTGATGGCGTCCGCGCCGGCCGAGAACGCCGGCGACACCGATCCGCCGTTGCGGCCGGATGCCCCCCACGCGATGCGCCGGCCTTCCAGCAACGTAACGTTGCGGCCGCGGCGCGCGAGTTCCAGCGCCGTGGACAGGCCAGCCAGCCCGGCGCCCACCACGCAGACATCCGTGCTGGCGGCGCCCGCCAGCGGCGCGTAGTACGTGTCGTGATCGGACAGCGTGCGCTTGTAATAGGTGTCGATGTACTCGGTGACCATGCCGTTGGGGGTCCGTGTCAGTGCAGGCTTGCGCCTTGCAAACCACCCGTCAGGCGCTTTTCCAGCCAGTTGGCCAGGCGCAGCAAGGGGTAGCAGTAAAGGAAATAGATGGCGGCGATCATGCCGTAGATGAACAAGGATTTCGCCGGGAAGGTGATGATGAACACCTCGCCCTGGCGGGTCAGTTCAGTGATGCCGACCACCGACAGGATCGCGGTGCTTTTGATCAGCATGACGTAGACGCCGCTCATCGGCTGCACGATCAGCCGCATGGCTTGCGGCAGCACGACCAGCCGCAGGATCTGCAAGGGCCGCAGGCCCAGTGTCATCGCGCCTTCGGTCTGGCCGCGCGGCACGGACTGGATGGCGCCCATGACGATTTCCGCGACATAGCAGGACGTGTACACAGACAGCGACACGAAGGCGGCCGTGCCGGAATCCCAGTGCAGCAGTTCAATGCCGGAGCTGGGCAGCACGAAGTAGAAGATATAAAGCTGCACCAGAAACGGCGTGCCGCGCAGGATGTGGATGTACAAACCCAGCACCTGATGGATACCACGTATGTGGTAGCTGCGGATCACGCCTATCACAAAGCCCAACAGCGAACCCGCGATGATGGCCACGAACGAGATCTTCAGCGTGACCCAGAAGCCCTTGAGCAGGAAAGGCAGCACAACGCCCGCGGTAGACAGATAGGATTCCAGCATGCTTACCTCGCGTTCCAGGCCGGGCCGGCCAGCCACAGGCTCACGCCCCGGGACAGCAGCAACATCACGCCGTAGATCAGCAGATAGCCTGCGGCGATGGTCAGGAAACTTTCATTGGGCACGATGCGGTCGCTGTTCATCTGCACGCCGGCGGCCACGAGTTCAAACACGGTGATCAACGACAGCAGCGACGTGTCCTTGATCAGCACGGCAGTCTGGCCCAGCAGCGGCGGCAGCGTGTTGACGAACGCTTGCGGCAGCACCACGTAGCGCAGGCGCTGCTGGTAATTCATGCCGCAGGCCTTGGCGCCTTCGATCTGGCCGCGCGGCACGGACTCGATCCCCACTCGGATGATTTCGCTCATGTAGGCGGCATGGTGCAGCGTCATGGCCATGATGCCCAGGAGCATTTCGCTCCAGCCTTTGGCGCCCGGAATCAGCATGGGCACCGCGTAATACACCAGGTAGATCTGCACCAGCAAAGGCGTGGACCGGATGAATTGCACATACGCCGCCACGGGGCGCCAGATGACGGCGCGGCGTGACATGTGCAGCAAGGCCAGCGGCACGCCAAACAGCACCGACAGCACCAGGCTTGCGCCTGCCGCGATCAGCGTGTTGGCCAGGCCGGTGGCGAATTGGCCCGTGTACTGGCTGACGATGCGCCAGTTGTAATAGTCGATCAGCCAGTCCATGGGCGCTCCGGTCTCCCCGTATTGGTGTCAGCGATTAGTGGTCTTTCTTCCAGTCGGTCGAATACCAGTACTTGACCTGTTCGGGCAGCGTGTTGTCAGCCGTCTTCAACGACTGCCAGTTGTCCAGCCAGAACTTCAGACGGAAGGCGTTGGGGCCGACGGCAAACGCCAGCGGTTCACGGACCATCACGCCGTCAAGCACGCGCAGGTTGCCGAAGTCCACCAGGAACTGGTTGGCGGTGGACAGCGACATGATGCCGGCGTCCAGTCGGCCGCTGGACAGTGCCTGGCCCACCGGCGCGCTGCCGCCGGAAAACTCTTTCATCGTGGCCTTGGGCAGCATCTTCTTGCCCACTTCGGCATAGGTGCTGGCGCCCAGCACGCCGACGTTCACGCCCGCCTTGTCCAGTTCCTGATAGGTCTTGTAGGGAGAATCCTTGGGGACGACAGCGACGGTGTCGGCGTAGAACATCGGCGTCGAAAACAGCACCTGCGCCGCGCGCTGCGGCGTGGGCGTCATGTCGGCGGCCACCATGTCGGCCTTGCCGGACAACAGCGCCGGCAACAGGCCCTTCCACTCGTAGTCTTGCAAGACCAGCTTCACGCCCAGGTCATCGGCCATGCGCTTGGCCACTTCCACGGCCAGGCCAGTGCGATTGCCGGACTTGTCCATGAAGCTCATCAGCGGGCCGGAGGTCTGCACCGCCACCCGCAACTCGCCACGCTTGATGATGTCGCCCAGCTCATCGGCCTGCGCGGGCAGCGCCACGGTGGCGGCGGCGAACGCCACGCTGGCCACGCCCAACCATTGTTTGATTTTCAGCATTTCTATACCCCTAGAGGTGGATAAGACCTTGTCTTGCCGGGCACTCGTGTTGCCGCGGGGCCGGCAGCGCCCGGATTAGCCGGACCGGCCCGCTTGGACTACAAAATCTTTTCCAGGAACGCACGCGTGCGCGGCTCTTTGGGATGGCAGAACACCTCGTCGGGCGTGCCCATTTCCACGATGCGGCCTGCGTCCATGAACAGCGCGCGGTCACCGACATCGCGCGCAAAACCCATCTCGTGCGTCACCACCGCCATGGTCATGCCGTCGCGCGCCAGGGCGCGCATCAGCTCCAGGATGCCGCCTACGGTTTCGGGGTCGAGCGCGGAGGTGGCCTCGTCGAACAGCATCAGCTTGGGGTCCATGGCCAGCGCGCGGGCAATGGCCACGCGCTGCTGCTGGCCGCCGGAAAGCTGGCTGGGATAGCGGTCGCCGTAATCGCCCATGCCCACGCGGCCGAGCAGCTCGCGCGCATAGCGTTCGGCGTCGGCACGGCTGCGGCCGCGCACCACCCGCTGGGGTAGCGCCACGTTGTCCAGCGCAGTACGGTGTTGGAACAGGTTGAAGTGCTGGAACACCATGCCGACTTCGGTGCGCCAGTGATTGACGTCGGTGGCTGGGTCGGTCAGCGACACGCCGTCCACGCGGATGGTGCCGCTGTCGATGCTTTCCAGGCCGTTCAAGGTGCGCAGCAAGGTGCTCTTGCCCGAGCCCGACGGCCCCACTACCACCATCACTTCACCCCGGTTGAGCTGGCAGTCGACGCCGTCCAGCGCCCGATGCGGGGGCTGCCCATCGCGGTGATAGGTCTTCGTGATTGCCTGTACATCCAGTAAAGCGTTGGCCACTGATGCACCTCGATGAGGTTGTCGAAAAAAAGTTTCGCAATTCACGCTGGAGTTTCGTATAGTAAATTTTTTTCCTGAATCACCACTTAGGCATAACCCTTAAAGCGAAGGATTTCTTCGCTGGCAATACAAGGAACCGGCATGGACACCCCTCAAGACATCCTGCGCGCGCTTGGCCTTTCCGCCTCCGCGCTTATCGGCGGCACGCTGACCGCACGCAGCCCGATCGACGGCGCTGAACTGGCCCAGGTGCATGAACACACGGTGGCCCAGGCCCATTCCGCCATCACGCGCGCACGTCAGGCCAGCCTGGCCTGGCGCGATGTGCCGGCGCCGCGCCGGGGGGAATTGATCCGTCTGCTGGGCGAAACGCTGCGCGAAAACAAGCAGGCGCTGGGCCGCCTCGTCAGCCTGGAAGCCGGCAAGATCGTGGCCGAAGGCGAAGGCGAAGTGCAGGAAATGATCGACATCTGCGACTTCGCCGTGGGCCTGTCGCGCCAGTTGTACGGCCTGACCATCGCGTCCGAGCGCCCCGGCCATCGCATGATGGAAACGTGGCACCCGCTGGGCGTTATCGGCATCATCAGCGCGTTCAACTTTCCGGTAGCGGTGTGGTCGTGGAACGCGGCGCTGGCCATCGTCTGCGGCAACGCGGTCGTCTGGAAGCCGTCGGAAAAAACGCCGCTGACCGCGCTGGCCTGCCAGGCCTTGTTCGCGCAAGCCATGCAGCGCTTTGGCGATGCGCCGGCCGGTCTGTCGGAAGTGCTGATCGGCGGCCGTGAAGTGGGCGAAGCGCTGGTCGACTCGCATACCGTGGCGCTGGTGTCGGCCACCGGCTCCACCCGCATGGGCCGCCAGGTGGGTCCGCGCGTGGCGCAACGCTTTGGCCGCGTGCTGCTCGAACTGGGCGGCAACAACGCCATCATCGTCGGCCCCACCGCTGATCTGGACATGGCCGCGCGCGGCATCGTGTTCGGTGCCATCGGCACAGCTGGCCAGCGCTGCACCACCACGCGCCGCCTGATCGTGCACGAAAGCGTGGCCGATGCACTGGTCGCGCGCCTGCACAAAGCCTATGCCAGCGCGCCCATCGGCAACCCGCTGGACACCGGCAACCTGGTCGGCCCGCTGATCGATCGCGGTTCGTTCGATGCCATGCAAGACGCCCTGAAGGCCGCGCGCGAACAAGGCGGCAAGGTCACCGGTGGTGAACGCGTGCTGGCCGACCAATATCCCAACGCCTGGTACGTGCGGCCGGCGATTGCCGAAATGCCCGGCCAGACCGACGTGGTCTGCCATGAAACCTTCGCGCCGATCCTGTACGTAATGCGCTACAAGGAATTCAGCGACGCGCTGGCCTTGCAGAACGGCGTGCCGCAAGGCTTGTCGTCCGCCATCTTCACCAATGACCTGCGCGAAGCGGAAACCTTCCTGTCGGCATCGGGTTCGGACTGCGGCATTGCGAACGTGAACATCGGCACGTCCGGCGCCGAAATCGGCGGCGCCTTCGGGGGCGAAAAGGAAACGGGCGGCGGTCGCGAATCCGGTTCGGATGCCTGGCGCAATTACATGCGCCGCGCGACCAACACCATCAACTACTCGCGCAACCTGCCGCTGGCGCAAGGCATCAAGTTCGGCGAATAAGCCGGCTGGCGCGGCCGCTTGGCCGCGC
>CAJYKY010000379.1 GCA_913775005.1 uncultured Achromobacter sp. | reverse complement strand
GCCGATGGCCACGCCCGAGCCCGCCGTCACCAGCGGCATGTCTTTCAATGCCGGCCCCAAGGTCAGCAGATCTGCATTGGACACCGCGTCCACAATTGCGATGTCCACGCCGTCCGTCCGCAACGCCTGGATGCGCGCGCGGATGGCGTCGGCGCCCGCCGCCACCACGGCGTAGTCGATCAGACCGACCTTGCGCGAGGTCTGTGCGGACAGCACGCGAACCAGATTCGGATCCGTCATCGGCGTCAGCGGATGATGCTGCATGCCCGATTCGTTCAGCAACACATCGCCCGCGAACAGATAGCCCTTGAATACCGTGCGCTTGTTGTCGGGAAACGCGGGCGTGGCAATGGTGAAGTCCGTGTCCAGCGCGGTCATCAGCGCATCGGTGACGGGGCCGATATTGCCCTTGGCCGTGCTGTCGAACGTGGAGCAGTACTTGAAGTAGATCTGCTCGGCGCCCTGCGCGCGCAGCCATTGCAGCGCGGCCAGCGATTGGGCGACGGCCTCATCCGCCGGCAAGGTGCGGGTCTTCAGCGCCACGACCACGGCGTCCGCGTCATCGCGCAGCGGCTCACCCGGAATGCCGATGGTCTGCACCGTGCGCATGCCCGCGCGCACCAGGTTGTTGGCCAGGTCGGTTGCGCCTGTGAAGTCGTCAGCGATACAGCCGAGTTTGATGCTCATTTTTGCTCCGGCAAGGTGATGCCCGGGAAGATCTTGATCACGGCGCTGTCGTCTTCGCGGCCATGCCCGGCCGTGGACGCCTGCATGAACATCTGGTGCGCGGTCGACGCCAGCGGCAAGGGGAATTTGGTGTGGCGCGCGGTGTCGAGCACCAGGCCCAGGTCCTTCACGAAGATATCGACGGCCGATAGCGGCGTGTAGTCGCCCGCCAGCACGTGCGCCATGCGGTTTTCAAACATCCAGCTGTTGCCCGCGCTATTGGTGATGACTTCGTACAGCGCATCGGCCGCCACGCCTTCGCGCAGACCCAGCGCCATGGCTTCGGCCGCCGCCGCAATGTGCACGCCGGTCAGCAGCTGGTTGATGATCTTGACTTTGCTGCCTGCGCCCGCGCAGTCGCCCAGACGATAGACCTTGCCCGCCATGGATTCCAGCACGCCGCCGCAGGCCTCATAAGCGGCGTCGTGGCCGGCGGTCATCATCGTCATCTGGCCCGATGCGGCCTTGGCTGCGCCGCCCGAGATCGGCGCGTCCAGGTACAGGATGCCCTGTTCGGCCAGCCGCGCTTCCAGCGCGATCGACCAGTTGGGGTCCACGGTAGAGCACATGACGAACACGGCGCCGGGACGCCACGCGGATGCGATGCCGCCTTCGCCATACAGCACGGCTTCGGTCTGCTGCGCGTTGACGACCACGCTGACGACAATGTCGCACGCGGCAGCCATGTCGGCCAGCGTGGCGCAGGCCACGCCGCCTTGCGCGGCAAAGGCCGCGGCGGCTTCGGCGCGGATGTCGTAGACGTGCACGTCATGGCCGGCGCGGCGCAGGCTTTGCGCGATGCCCGCGCCCATGGCGCCCAGGCCGATGACGCCGACGCGACGAGAGGAAGTTTGGGATTGGGTCATGGTGTGACTTAAAAAAATGTTGGCGTTACCGCTGCATATCGTCCGCGATGTACGCCCGGATGATGTCGGCGAAATCCTTATCCCCCGCCAGACCCAGCCGTGACGCGCGTGCCGTGTCCCACTGGCCCGGCCAGCTGCCTACGATGCGCTCCACGCGTTCGTCGCGTTGCCACGTGATGCGGTCGGCAACGTCGTCACCTGCCACCTCGCGCAGCGCCTGCGTCATGTCGGCAACCGAAACGGACACGCCCGGCAGATTGATCGGCGCACGGTCGGCCACGGCGTCGGCCGGCAATTCGCAACCGGCAATCAGCGCCTGGATCGCGCCACGCGGCGACAGCAGCCACAGGCGCGTGTCTTCGCCCACCGGGCAAACAGCCGGTTCGCCATTGAGCGGTTCGCGGATGATGCCGCTGGCGAACGACGAGGCCGCCGCATTCGGGCGGCCCGGCCGCACGCTGATCGTGGGCAGGCGCAGCACGCGCCCGTCCACAAAGCCGCGCCGCGTGTAGTCGGCCAGTAGCAGCTCGGCAATGGCCTTCTGCGTGCCGTAGGACGACTGCGGATTCAGCGCGGTGTCGTCCCGCACGATGTCGGGCAGGTCACCGCCATACACCGCCACCGAACTCGTGAAGATGACGCGCGGCTGATGACCCAGCGCGCGGCACGTTTCCAGCAGCGCGCGCGATGCGTCCAGATTGATGCGCATGCCCAGGTCGAAGTCGGCTTCAGCCTGGCCGCTGACAATCGCCGCTAGATGGAAGACGGCGCGCGTTTGCGTGTCGATGGCCTGGCGCAGCACCGCCGGGTCGGCAATGTCGCCCACGATGCCGCGCACACGCGGGTCGGTCAGCGCGTCGCTCTTCACGACGTCCAGCAAATCAATCTGCGTAATGGCTTGCGGGCCGCTCGCGTCCAGCGTCAAGGTGCCGCGTTCGAGCAGCTTGCGGGCCAGACGCTGGCCCAGGAATCCGGCGCCGCCGGTGATCAGAATCTTCATGATGGGGGCTCAGTGATTGGAAAGATAAGGGCGCGCCCAGGCAAGGCCTGCGGACGTACCCGCCTTGGGGCGGTATTCGCAGCCGATCCAGCCGGTGTAGCCCAGCGCGTCGATACGTTCGAACAAATAGGGGTAGTGCAACTCGCCCAGGTCGGGCTCGTGGCGGTCCGGCACGCCCGCGATCTGGATGTGGCCGATGCCTGCCATGTCGCGTTGCAGCTTCATGGCCACATCGCCTTCGACGATCTGGCAGTGATAGCAGTCGAACTGCACCTTCAGGTTGCTGGCGCCGACCTCGGCGCAGATGGCTTGCGCGTCGTCCTGGCGGTTCAGGAAGAAGCCGGGGATGTCGCGGGTGTTGATGGGTTCGATCACGATGGTGATGCCCGCTGACGCCGCCACGCTTGCCGCGTGCGCGAGGTTCTTCAGGTAGACCTCGCGGTGCGCCTGGCGGTTGTCTTCGGCGCGGATCAAACCGGCCATCACGTGCAGGCTGCGATTGCCCAGCTGCGCCGCGTATTCCAGCGCCTGATCCAGCCCGCGCTCGAATTCAGCCTGGCGGCCGGGCAAGGACGCAATGCCGCGCTCGCCCGCTGCCCAGTCGCCGGGCGGTGCGTTAAACAGCGCTTGGGTCAGGCCATTGTCTTGCAGGCGCTGCTTCAGTTCTGCGGCCGCCCACTCGTACGGGAACAAGAACTCCACGCCTTGGAACCCATCGCTGGCGGCCGCCTTGAAGCGGTCCAGGAAAGGGTGTTCGGCGTACATCATGGTGAGGTTTGCGGCCAGGCGCGGCATAACGATTCCTTCGGATCAATCAGGGTTCAGCAACGGCGTATCAACGGTTGACCAGCTTGGCCGGCGTGAACCAGACCGCGATGGCGCCCACGACCAGCACGGCCGCCAGTACGTACATGCCCGATGCGGTGGAGCTGGTCAGGTCTTTCAAATAGCCAATCATGTAGGGACTGGCAAAGCCCGCCAGGTTGCCTACCGAGTTGACGATGGCGATGCCCGCGGCAGCCGCCGTGCCAGACAGGAAGGCGGTGGGCAGCGACCAGAACAGCGGCGCGCACGTCAGCACGCCCGCAGCGGCCATCGACAGGCAGATCAGCGACACGGTGGTGTTGTCGGCAAAGGACGCCGCCGCCGAAAAACCCACCGCGCCCGCCAACGCCGGCACGATCAGGTGCCAGCGGCGTTCACGGCGCTTGTCGGCCGAGTGGCCCAGCAGGTTCATGACCACGATGGCGCACAGGAACGGAATGGCGCTGAGCAGGCCGATGTTGAACGCGCCGGTCACGCCGGTGGACTTGATCAGCGTGGGCATCCAGAACGTCAGGCCATATTGGCCGGCGACGAACGCGAAGTAGATCAGGCACATCCACCACACACGCTTGTCGGCGAACACGGCGCGCAGCGAATGCTTCTGCGTGCCGGTTTCCTTTTTGTCCTGCTCGATTTCGTGCGTCAGGATTTTCTTTTCTTCGTCGGTCAGCCACTTGGCGCTGGAGATGCCGTTGTCCAGGTACATCACCGTGACCACGCCGATGAGCAGCGCGGGAATGGCTTCGATCAGGAACATCCACTGCCAGCCTTGCAGGCCGTGCGTGCCGTGAAAGGCTTCCATGATCCAGCCCGACAGGGGGTTGCCGAAGATGCCGGCCACCGGAATGGCGGACATGAACAGCGCAATGATCTTGGCGCGGCGGTGCGCCGGATACCAGTAAGTCAGGTACAGGATCACGCCGGGGTAGAAACCCGCTTCGGCCAGGCCAAGCAGGAAGCGCAGGATGTAGAAGCCGGTGGGCGTCTCGACGAACATGAACATGCCCGACAAAATGCCCCACGTGATCATGATGCGCGCGATCCAGATGCGGGCGCCCAGGCGGTGCATCAACAGATTGCTGGGCACTTCAAACAGGAAGTAGCCAATGAAGAACACGCCGGCGCCCAGGCCGAAGACGGTTTCGCTAAAGCCCAGGTCCTGCGACATCTGTAGCTTGGCAACGCCGACGTTGACGCGGTCCAGGTAGGCGATGACATAGCACAGCATCAAGAACGGCACGAGCCGCCAGAACACCTTGGCATAGGCGCGGGCGGTGGCGGGGGATTCCGGCTGTGACGCCGCTGCGGTTGCGGCGTTGGACGCCAATTCCATCGGGGGCATGCAAAGTCTCCAAGAGGGCGCCAGCGCGATCCGCGCAATGCGCGGCCGGCCGGCTTTGTACGGATGGGATTCAGTAGCGCGCGCCGAAGCTCACGCGGAGTTCTTCGATGGCTTGAGGCGACAGGGGCTCGGGCCGGGGATCAGACATCAGCCACAGGCGGGCCGTTTCTTCCAGTTCTTCCAGCGCATAGGACGCATGCGCGACCGAGCGTTCCCACACCACCGGCCCCAGGCGTTCGAACAGCGCGCCGCGCACCTGGCCCGCCACGGCGGCGACCTCGGCAGCGGCTTGCGCATCACCCGGCTTGCGATAGGGGATCAGCGGAATGCGGCCCACCTTCATCACCTGGTAGGGCGTGATGGGCGGCAGCACCTCGTCCGGCCGCCAGACGCCAGCCAGCGTCAGCGCAACCAGATGCGTGGAATGCGTATGAATGATGCCGCGCGAGTCCGGGCTGGCGCGGTAGATGCCTTGATGCAGCACGAGCGTCTTGGACGGCTTGGCGCCCGACACCCAGTTGCCGTCCAGATCCACCTTGGCCAACTGCGCCGGGTCGAGCCGGCCCAGGCAGGCATCGGTAGGCGTGATCAGCCAGCCGTCGTCCAGGCGCGCGCTGATGTTGCCCGCCGCGCCCACGGTGTAGCCACGTTGATAAAGGCTGGCGCCGACGGTGCAGATTTCTTCTCGGACGCGGGATTCTTCAGTCATGAAAAACCCCTGTTAGGCAGGGGTTCAGGCCCCGGGCGATGGGGGCAAACAACGACGGCAAGGCCGGCATGATGACGTGTCTCTCGTATGAAAGTTATCGGGTCATCATACAAATTTGGCCGTCAAAGGAGTATGGGG
>CAJYKY010000378.1 GCA_913775005.1 uncultured Achromobacter sp. | reverse complement strand
CTGCTGCATGTTCGACAGGCCGATGAAGGCGTGCATGATCCCCCAGACGGTGCCCAACAAGCCGATGTACGGCGACACCGAACCGGCCGAAGCCAGGAAGTTCAGGTGCGACTCCAGCGAATCCATCTCGCGCTGGTAGGCAGCGCGCATGGCGCGGCGCGGGCCGTCCAGCAACGCGGTGGCGTCGCCGGCGGAATTGCCGCGGCGGGCCTTCAGGAACTCGGTCATGCCGGCATCGAAAATGCGGGCCAGTGCGCCTTGCTCATCGCGGCGCGAGGCCACGGCTTGTTGCAGCATGGACAGATCGCCGCCCGACCAGAAGTCGTCTTCAAAGCGACGGGTCTGTGCGTGGGCGCGCTTGATGGCCAGGCGCTTTGCGAAAATATAGGTCCAGGACATGATCGAAATGCCCAACAGCATCAGCATGATCAGCTGGACCGGCACGCTGGCGTGCGAAATCAGCGAAAGCAACGACATGTCGTTGGTGACTTGCATGGTTATTCCTGAATGAATTCCAGTTTTGCGCGAACGGCAGCCGGCATCTCCGCCGGCCGCATGTGAATAGCGTCGACACAGCAGACTTGGATGTTGCCTTCGGCAAGCAGTTCCCCGTCGCGTTCCGCGCGCTGCGCGAAGTGTATCGAAGCGCGGCCGAGTTTGGTGATTCGGCTGCGTATGGTAAGCAAATCGTCTAGCTTGGCCGGTTTCCGGTAGGACATGTCCAAGGAGCGGACAACGAAAAGACGTTGTTCGCTGGCGGCCAGGCCGGACTGGTTGACACCCAGATCGCGCAACCACTCAGTGCGAGCGCGTTCCAGGAATTTCAAGTAGTTAGCGTAGAAAACCACCCCGCCCGCATCCGTGTCTTCGTAATAGACACGGACTTGCAGGAGGGATTCGTTGGACTTCGGATCGGTCACGATACGGATAAGCAGGTACGGATAACAGTCAAGCGGATCGGGACGCGGGAAGTCCGTAGCTACTATAGGGTTTAGAGGGTGTCGAGTTTCGTCAGCACCGCTTCAAGCGCGGACTCTACCGGAATCTTGACCGCTTCGGTTTCCCGACGCGCTTGCAATTCCACCACACCATCGTTCAGACCGCGTTCTCCAACTGTTACACGCAGCGGCGCGCCGATCAATTCCCACTCGGCAAACATGACGCCGGGGCGCGCATCGCGGTCATCCAGGATGACATCCACGCCACGCGCGAGCAGGGATTCATACAGCTTCTGGGCGGTGTCACGCACCGTTTCACTTTTGCCCCAGCCCACCGGGCAGATCACGACCTCGAAGGGCGCAATCGCACGGGGCCAGATGATGCCGCGCGCGTCGTGGTTCTGCTCGATGGCGGCGCCCACGATGCGGGTCACGCCAATGCCGTAGCAGCCCATTTCCAGCACGGCCGGCTTGCCGGTTTCGTCCAGGAACGTGGCCTTCAGGGCTTCGGAATACTTCTTGCCCAGGTAGAACACGTGGCCCACTTCGATGCCGCGCTGGATGGACAGCGTGCCCTTGCCGTCCGGCGACGGGTCGCCCGCCACGACGTTGCGCAGGTCGGCCACCAGTTCCGGTTCGGGCAGGTCGCGGCCCCAGTTCACACCCTGGATGTGGAAGTCTTCCTTGTTGGCGCCGCAGACGAAATCGGCCATGTTGGCAACCGTGCGGTCGGCAATCACGTGCACCGGCTTGGCCGTCTTGACCGGACCCAGGTAGCCCGGCTTGCAGCCGAAGTACTCAACGATCTCGCTTTCGGTGGCGAAGCGGAAACCGGCCAGGCCCGGCAGCTTGCCGGCCTTGATTTCGTTCAATTCGTGGTCGCCGCGCAGCAGCAGCAGCCAGATGTCGACACGGCCCTTGTCGCCATCGGTAGCCAGCACGATCGACTTGATCGTCTGTTCCAGCGGGATGCCCAGCAGCTTGGCCACGTCTTCACACTTGGCGGCGCCGGGGGTGGCCACGTCGGCCATGGCCTGGGTGGCTGCGCCACGCGTTGCGGTCAGCGCCACGGCTTCGGCCAGCTCGATGTTGGCGGCGTAGTCGGATTCCGCGTTGTAGACGAGCAGGTCTTCGCCGGTGTCGGCGATCACCTGGAATTCATGGCTGCGCGTGCCGCCGATGGATCCGGTATCGGCCGCAACCGCGCGGAATTCCAGGCCCAGACGGCCGAAGATCCGCATGTACGCCGCGTACATGTTGTCGTAGCTCTTGATCGCGCTGGCTTCGTCGCGGTCGAAAGAGTAGGCGTCTTTCATCGTGAATTCGCGGCCGCGCATCAGGCCGAAACGCGGGCGGCGTTCGTCGCGGAACTTCGTCTGGATGTGATAGAAATTCAGCGGCAGCTGGCGATAGCTATGGATTTCATTGCGCGCGATGTCCGTGATGACTTCCTCGGACGTGGGCTGCAATACGAAATCACGCTGGTGGCGGTCTTTGATGCGCAGCAGCTCGGCGCCGTACTGCTCCCACCGGCCGGATTCCTGCCAGAGTTCGGCGGGTTGCACCACCGGCATCAGCAGCTCGATGGCGCCCGAGGCGTTCATTTCCTCGCGGACGATAGCCTCGACCTTGCGGATGATCTTCAGGCCCAGGGGCATGTAGGTGTAGATGCCGCCCGCGAGCTTGCGGATCATCCCGGCCCGGGTCATCAGCTGGTGGCTGGCGACTTCGGCTTCGGAAGGGGCTTCTTTGAGGGTGTTGATGTGGTAGTTGGATGCGCGCATGTTTAAAGGTGGCAGCAGATACGTATAATCGACCGTAATTGTATTGAATTCGGTGGGGGTGGCCCATGCTTGACCGCGAAGGCTACCGCCCCAATGTCGGCATCATTCTCGTCAACAGTCGAAACGAGGTCTTTTGGGGCAAGCGTATCAGGGAACATGCATGGCAGTTCCCTCAGGGCGGCATCAAATATGGCGAAAGCCCGGTGCAGGCCATGTATCGCGAGCTCCATGAAGAGGTGGGCTTGAAGCCCGAGCATGTCCGTATTTTGGGGCGTACACGCGATTGGTTACGTTATAACGTGCCCGATCACTTCGTCCGGCGTGAGTGGCGTGGCCACTATAAAGGACAAAAACAGATTTGGTTCTTGTTGCGCCTGGTGGGACGTGACAGTGATGTGTGCCTGCGCGCGACGCAGCATCCGGAATTCGACGCCTGGCGTTGGAGCCAGTATTGGGTGCCGCTGGATGCTGTGATCGAGTTCAAGCGTGACGTCTATACCCAGGCGTTGAACGAGTTGTCTGCGATCCTCTTTCGGCGTCATCATGAAACCCGCTACCTGCGCCAGCGTGTGCATGGGCAGCGGGCAGCAGAGAATTTGCCGGAAGGAACGGACGGTCATGCGCATATTGTTGGTTGAAGACGAACGGGACATGGCGTCCTGGTTGATGCGCGCGCTCGCCCAGAGCGGGTTTGTGCCCGATCACGCGGCCGACGCCCGCACGGCCGAAGCCTTCATGGCAGGCACGGAATATGACGCCATCGTCATGGACTTGCGCCTGCCGGACAAGCACGGCCTGGTCGTCCTGCGCGAAATGCGCAACCGCGACGACCGCACCCCGGTGCTGCTGTTGACGGCTCAGGGCGCCCTGCAAGACCGGGTGCGCGGCCTGAATCTGGGCGCGGACGATTTCCTGACCAAGCCCTTCGCACTGGAAGAACTGGAAGCCCGGCTGACTGCCTTGGTGCGCCGCAGCCGTGGCCGCCAGCATCCCCGTCTGCAATGCGGATCCCTGTCTTACGACAGCGAAAGCCGCGCCTTCACGCTGGACGGCTCCCTGCTGTTCCTGACGCCGCGCGAACACGCGGCGCTGGCGGCCTTGCTGACGCGCAGCGGCTATCCGGTGGATAAGTCGCAGTTGTTCGGCAAGGTTTTCACGCACGACAGCGAAGCCAACCCGGACGCCATCGAAGTCGTACTGCATCGCCTGCGCAAGAAGCTGGCCGGCAGCGACGTGCGTATCGTCACCGTGCGTGGCCTGGGCTACATGCTGGAAAGTGTGGCCAGCGAATCCGCCGAATCGGAATCCTAAGTGAGCCTGCGCATTCCGGGGCTGCCGCGCGTCGGCATCCGGGCGTTGCTGATCATTCTGCTGCTGCCCGGCGTGGTGGTGCTGCTGGTTATCGACAGCCTGAACGACTACCGAACCTTGGCCGAAATTACCAACGAAGCGTACGACAGCGCGTTGGTGGAACCGGCGCGCGTGCTGGAAAGCAGCCTGGAATTCACACCTGACGGCAACTTGCAGGTGGCCACGCCGCTGTACGCGCAGGTGATGCTGGAATCGCGCGCGGGCCTGCGCAAGTATTTCCGTATCGAACAGATCGACCCGCCCTTGCCGGACGGCGCGCCCGTGCCTACCGAGCAAGGCAAGACCCTGCTGGGCATGCCCGAAATGCCCCGTCCGCCCACTTGGCCCCGCTCCAACGGGCAGCCCATCTTCTACGACGGCGTGTATCGCAACGACCCCGTGCGGGTTGTGTCCGTGGTGCGCGATCTGTACTACCAGGGCCTGCATCGGCAGGTGCTGGTGGTGGTGGCTGAAAGCACCGGCAAGCGGATCGAAGCCGAAAATAACGCGCGCCGCCAGGAGATCCTGCGCGACGCCCGCATGCTGGCATTGGTGGTGCTGCTGGTGTGGTGGGGCGTGTCGTGGGCGCTGAAGCCGCTGCGCCGCCTGCGTGCCGATATCCGCAACCGCCGTCCCGACGACCTGACCCCGCTGGACGCCACGCGCGTCCCCAGCGAGGTCGCGCCGCTGGTCGATGCCGTCAACCACCACATCGCCCGCTACCGCCGCGTGCTGGACGAGCAATCGCATTTTCTGGCCGACGCCTCGCACCAATTGCGCACGCCGCTGGCCATCATGCTGACGCAGGCGCAGTACGCGCTGCGCGAACGCGACCCCGCGCGCACGCGCGAAGGGCTGCGTGCCATTGTGGATCAGCTGGGCCGCACGCGCCGGCTGACCGAACAATTGCTGTCGCTGGCGCACGCCAACCAGGCGGATCATCTGCCGCGCCAGTTGCTCGACATGAACGCCGTATCGCGCGAAGTCGTCTTGCAGTACCTGCCGCTGGCGCATGAAAAGCAGCAGGACCTGGGCTGGGTGCAGGCCAGCTCGGACACGGGCCAGGAGATCTCGGCGCCGGTGTCCGGCAACGAGGCTGAGCTGCACGAAGCCCTGTCCAATCTTGTGCATAACGCCATTCACTATGCGCCGGTGGGCGCGCGCATCACCGTGTCGGTCAGCCGCTTGGAAAACCGCGCCGAGGTATCCGTGTCCGACAACGGCCCCGGCCTGGACCCCGATCTGCGCGGACGCGCCTTCGCGCGCTTCGAACGCGTGGGCACCGACAAGCCGGTGACGTCCAGCGGTTCGGGCTTGGGTCTGGCCATTGCCCGCGCGTATGCGCGTCGCAATGATGGCGACATCGAACTGCGCGACGGCGAACCCAATCCCCAAGGCGGGGTAGGGCTGGCGTCGGTGCTGTGGCTGCCGCTTGCGCCCACCGTGTCGCAATACCCGCGCCCGCTCGATGTCGAGCTCAAAGGCGATCAATAAGCCCGCCAGGCTTTCAACTTTTTTTCTCTTTTCCCGCTTTCTGTGCGCGTCTCCTGTCAGGGATTACCCCTGAATTCAGGAATGCGACAGCGCACAGAAAGCGGATTAGCAGCTTCCCTCCGTAATCTGCGCTCCGGCTCGTCATGAAAGGGCCGGGCGAGGCTCGTGTCGAGCGCGCATCAGGGGCCGACACGGTCCTGCACCAGGAAGGAGGATGGAAGTGCAAAAAAATATCAATAGAAAGGACTACTACGGCGGCGCGCTGATGGTCCTGATCGGGTTGGGGGCGATATACGGCGGCACCGACTATCACATCGGTACGCTCGGCCATATGGGCCCCGGATTTTTCCCCGCCGCATTGGGTGGCTTGCTGGCGTTGACCGGCGTGCTGATTGCCATCTCGGCGCGCTCGGGCGAAGCCACGCCGCCGGCTCCCGGCGACGGCCACGCGCACGGCCTGCCCGACATGCGCGGCGGCATCTGCATTCTGCTGGGCATTCTGGCGTTCCTGCTGCTGGGCCATTACGGCGGCCTGCTGCCGGCCACGTTCGCCATTGTTTTCATTTCGGCGCTGGGTGATCGCAAGAACACGATCAAGCAAGCCATCCTGCTGTCGATCGC
>CAJYKY010000377.1 GCA_913775005.1 uncultured Achromobacter sp. | reverse complement strand
GGTCTACCAGGCGCGAACGGATCCAGTGCGGCCCCGACTTGACGGACGGCACGGTGGCGTTGCCGTCGTCGTAGAACTGCGTGCTGAGTTCTGTCATGCCGTACATGTTGATGCAGAGCGTGCGCGGCACGCCCAGCAATTCGGACAGCGCCGAGTAGAACGCGTCCAGCGGCAATTCACGCGATTGGCCCTTGTAGCCGCCGGTGTCCAGAATGCGGCTGCCGGGCGGCAAGCGGAATGTGCGGCCTTCTTTACGCAGGGCGTCGATCACATGCACAAAGCTGAAGCTTGCGCCCAGCAGCGCATAAGGTTCGCCCCGGCGCTCGGCCGCTTCCAGCTCGCGCCACAAGCCATCAAGATCGATGCCTTGCGGCGACATGAAATAGCGGCTGCCCTCGCTGCCGAACTCCGACTTGGCCAGCGCCAGATAATGCGCCAGCGACGAATTGGGCATCGCCACTTCGTCGGGAAACAAAATGCCCATCGGCAGGCGCGGCACGCCCTGCATGACGCGCGCGGCGAAGTTGCGCGTCATGGAGAGGTCATACACCTGAAGCTGCGGATGAAAGTGACGCCCGCGCATGTCGGCGCGCGTGGTGCCGCTGGTCATGAACACGCGCTCGTCGGGGCGCGGCGCTTCGCAACGCAGCTCCATCGCCTTGAACGCGTCGATCGGCACGGCGGGAATATCGCTCCACGTCTTGACCGTGCGCACCGTGGCGCCCCGCCGCTGGCAAAAGCTGCGATAAGGCGCGCTGGCGCCGTACTGATAGGCAAAAAGCCGCAGCGCAAGCGCGTCGAACTGCTCGTCGGTGGAGCTGTCCTGCGCAATGAATTCAAGGAGTTCCGCAACCGGAGGGGCGACGTGGTTCATGGGCGTTCGTGTTTCCAATACAAGGAAGCTCCGAAGCCCGCCTGCACCCGCGGCGCAAAGGCGCGGCAGGACAAGGCGATTGCTCTTCTTACGCCGGCATGAACCGGGTCAAGTTCGCGGGTGTGATTCTCAGCACTGACGTGCACCCCGGAGCAGGGGCAATGTTAACCCGCAATGGGGGATTGATTTTGGCGGGGGGGCGGCGGTCTCTGTCCCTGATAGGGTGGGGCTTATCGGCGCCTGCCCAAGTCAATCCATTTCTGGGTCATCCCTCGGGCAAGGTTGTAGCGCGCGCAGTTGTATTGCTCCAGGTGATCCAGTTCGGTATTTGCAATGGCGCGCAGCGCCGGCAGGTCAACCGGGTCGACCGGCACATCCCGCAAGGCGTCATCGAGCGTGCGGCCGTGGAACACGACGAACTGCATTAGTTCGTTAAGAGCCTGCCGATACCGCGCGCGCAGCGGGTCGGGGACGCCCAGCGAGGCGCGGAGCACGCTGTATTTCTGAATCGAACGGCGGTAGATGAATTCAAATAGTTCTACCGCAGCCGCGACGTTGCGTTGCTCGTAGACGCCCAACATGGCGGTGGCGTAATCGCTGCGCTCAATATCAAGAAACGACAGCGGCGCGCAGTTGAAAAGCAGCAAAGGCATGTTGGCCCCAAGGCGGCTCGTGCGCTTGTTGCCATCGGCAAACGGCTGAAGATAGGCGACATTGACCCAAAGAAAGAACGCCGCTTCAACCGGGTTTTGGATGAGCCGGGCCTTGTGCACGATGGAATGGAGCGACTCTTCCAGAAAGGTGGGGATATTGTTCGGGGTATAGACTGACCCGTCGATATTCACTAGTCGGCGGCGAAAGCTGCCAATGTCGCGGGAGTCCCGCAACAGGTCTCTCATCAGCTTGGCTTGCAGGTCGACGATGACGGGAACGCTGATGCCCTCCGTGGGCACAGCGTCCACCAGGAATTCGATGGCGCTCTTGTGGTTGAGCAGCATCAGCGTGTCTTCATCGAGCGGGGCGGCTTGCTCGCCCAGCTCGAAAAGCTGCCTGGTATCCAGCAGGCTTTTGCTATTGCCTTCCAGGCGGGAAGAGGACCAGGAAAGGTCGATGAGCAGTTCTTCCAGCACCTCGCGTGCATAGGTGCCGGCCGGTTGCTGATCACGGCTTCGGCCAGCGCGAAAAAGTTCGGCAGCAAGCGTGGCGGGCAGCAAGCTGGATTGGTTGGGGAGATAGTCGCCCACGAAGCGGGCGTCATAGCCAACCGGGGGGCGGGTACCCATTGGGGCGCGCAGCGCTTGGACGAGCGGCAAAGTGGCCGGCGTCCAGCTCATGCGTCCAGCCCCCACGGGCGAAGCGGGTGGAGCGTCTAGGGCTGCACTGGCAGCAGCAGTGGCCACGTATCGCGTGGAGCGTCCCGCACCTTGTTTTTCCAGCAGGCCGGAATTCACTAAATCAAGCAGTGCACGATTGATCGTAGGGCGCGACGCGTTCAGCGTCTGCTCCAACGTCCCTGGCGCGACGGGCTGCGCGGCAGTCTGGATAAAGCGCAATATGGATTCGTAGCGGGCGGGCAGGGAGGAGCCGTTCATGGCGTTGGACGCGATTCAACGTTTAGGAGAGGTGGGCCTATTCTTATCACGTTGATAAGAATACGCCGTAATCCTATCGTTTTGATAAGAATATGATGAGATTCCACCGAGGGGGATGTGCCGGAGATGGCTTACGACGGTGGGGAAAGGCTAGCCAAAAGCAAAAAGCCCCGCCGGGTCGAAACCGGGCGGGGCTTTTGCTGGAATGCTTTGGTGGCCTGGGGCGGAATCGAACCACCGACACAAGGATTTTCAATCCTCTGCTCTACCGACTGAGCTACCAGGCCATTTTGTACTGCTTTTGCAAAAAGCCCAGCGCGGCGGCTGGGCTTTTCGATCAAGGGTTTAGCCCCGATCTTTGCAAATTGTCCTGCAAATTCTTTTGGTGGCCTGGGGCGGAATCGAACCACCGACACAAGGATTTTCAATCCTCTGCTCTACCGACTGAGCTACCAGGCCAACGAAGTCCGCAACTATACACAATTTTTTGGGGCCGTGCCAGCCAGGACAAAAAAATCCCGATAAATTCGTGCCGCACCCCAAGCGCCAAGTGTTGGGCGAATGGCACGGAAGGGTGCGACGCAGGGTCGCGGTTGGGGGGCCAGGGTGGCCTGGGGATAACCCGCGGGAGTATAATTTTGCTCAGTCTGTTGTTACGTTCTGAGAAGTTCGCCCGATTTGCCTGCGTTTGTGCGCGTTTGCCTGCGTTGTCAGATGCCGCCGGTTCTTTTCACGTAACGCCTTGTTCTTAGTGGCAGTTCTTAACGCTTACTCATGTCGGTAGCTGTCCTTGCCTTCGGTCTGAATCACACGTCCGCGCCGGTTTCGGTTCGCGAACGCGTGTCTATGCCCGTTGATCTGGTCAAGCCCGCGCTGGAAGGTCTGCGTTCGGCATTCGGCGGCTCGGTCCGCGAAGCCGCCATCCTGTCCACCTGTAATCGCACCGAAATCTATTGCGCTGCCGACGGCCATGTTGCCGATCAGTTGCCCGCGTGGTTGGCCGAGCACAACCGCCTTGACGCCGGCACGTTGCGCCCTCACCTGTACCGCCATCATCAAGACGACGCCGTGCGTCACGCCTTCCGCGTGGCCAGCGGCCTGGATTCCATGGTGCTGGGTGAAACCCAGATCGTGGGCCAGATGAAGGACGCGGTGCGCGCCGCCGGCGAAGCCGGATCGCTGGGCACCTTGCTGCACCAGATGTTCCAGCGCACGTTCTCGGTAGCCAAGGAAGTGCGGTCCCAAACCGCCATCGGCGCACAGTCGGTGTCGATGGCTGCTGCCGCCGTCCGCTTGGCCGAGCGCGTGTTCGGCAACCTGGATCAGGCCCGCACGCTGTTCATCGGCGCGGGCGAAATGATTGAATTGTGCGCCACGCACTTCGCCGCGCAACGTCCGCGCAGCATGGTCGTGGCCAACCGCACGGCCGAGCGCGCCGAAATCCTGGCCAACCGTTTTTCGGCCAGCACCATGAAGCTGTCGGACCTGACGGACCGCCTGTCCGAGTTCGACGTCATCGTGTCCTGTACGGCAAGCTCCCTGCCCATCCTCGGCCTGGGGATGGTGGAGCGGGCTACGCGCCTGCGCCGTCACCGCCCGATGGTCATGATTGACCTGGCCGTGCCGCGCGATATCGAACCGGAAGTCGGCCGTCTGGACGACGTCTATCTGTATTCGGTGGATGACCTGGGCCGTCTGGTGCAAACCGGCACCGATGCCCGCCGCGCCGCCGTGGTGCAGGCTGAGGCCATCATCGAAACCCGCGTTCAGGGCTTCATGCACTGGATGCAATCCCGCGAAGTGGTGCCCGTTATCCGCGACTTGCATCAAGCCGCCGAAGACGTGCGCGCCGCCGAACTCGAACGCGCGCGCCGCATGCTGGCGCGTGGCGAATCGCCCGAAGCCGTGCTGGAACAGCTGGCCCACGGCCTGACGCAAAAGTATCTGCACGGCCCGCTGGCGGCGTTGAACCGCAGCGAAGGCGACGAGCGCAAGCAGCTGCTTGCCTGGATGCCGCGCCTGTTCCCCGGCCGCGACTCCCGCCGTTAGCGAATCTGCCCCACGTCCCGCCTCCTGGCGGGCGTTCGTCTTTTGGGCGCCCGCTATTCCCGTTTTTTCTTTGGTCATTCCCCCATGAAATCTTCCATGCGCAGCCGGCTGGAGCATCTGTGTCACCGCCTGACCGAGGTGGACGCGTTGCTCGCCCAGCCGGAAACCGCGTCCGATATGGACCGCTTCCGCAAGCTCTCGCGCGAACGCGCTGAACTGGAGCCCGTGGTCGAAGCCTTCACCGCCTTCGCCCGCACCGAGGAAGACCTGGCCACCGCTCAGGAAATGCTGAGCGACCCCGACATGAAGGCGATGGCCGAAGACGAGATCAAGTCGGGCCGCGTCATGCTGGAAAGCCTGGAAAGCGCCTTGCAGCTGCTGTTGCTGCCGCGTGACCCCAACGATGGCCGCAGCGTGTTCCTGGAAATCCGCGCAGGTACGGGCGGCGACGAAAGCGCGCTGTTCTCGGGCGACCTGCTGCGCATGTACACGCGCTACGCGGAAACGCGCGGCTGGCGCGTGGAGCTGATGTCGGAAAGCGCGTCGGAGCTGGGCGGCTACAAGGAAGTGATTGCGCGTATCGATGGCGACGGCGCCTATGGCCGCCTGAAGTTCGAGTCGGGTGCGCACCGTGTGCAACGCGTGCCGGCCACCGAAGCGCAGGGCCGCATTCATACGTCGGCCTGCACGGTGGCGATCATGGCGGAAGCCGACGAGATGTCGGAAATCGTCATCAACGCGAACGATCTGCGCATCGACACGTTCCGCGCCAGCGGCGCGGGCGGCCAGCACATCAACAAGACCGATTCGGCGGTGCGCATCACCCACTTGCCGACCGGGCTGGTGGTGGAATGCCAGGACGACCGTTCCCAGCATCGCAACAAGGACAAGGCCATGCAGGTGCTGGCCGCGCGCCTGAAAGACAAGGAAACCCGCGAGCGCCAAAGCAAGGAAGCTGCCGAACGCAAGAGCCTGATCGGCACCGGCGACCGCTCCGAGCGCATCCGCACCTATAACTTTCCGCAGGGCCGCGTGACGGACCATCGCATCAACCTGACGCTGTACAAGCTGCAACAGATCATGGAAGGCGATCTGGAAGAGCTGACCGGCGCGCTGATTGCCGAGCATCAGGCCGAGCAGCTGGCGGCGCTGGGCGACGACCTGTAACGCGCGCACGCCATGACCACGCCCGCCACGCCCCAGCTCAAGAGCCTGCTGCTCGACACCCGCCTGCCGCGCCTGGAAGTGCGCATGCTGCTGGAACACGTGCTGCAAAAGCCGCGCGCGTGGTTGCTCGCGCATGACACGGACCCGCTTGTGCCCGAGGTGGCGGCGGCCTACGAGGCGCTGCTGACGCGGCGCCTGGCGGGCGAGCCCATGGCGTATCTGCTGGGCCACCGCGAGTTCATGGGGCATCGGTTTTTGGTGACACCCGATGTGTTGATCCCGCGTCCGGATACCGAGGTGCTGGTGGAAACGGCGCTGGAGTATGTGGCGCAGGTGTCCGGGCCGGCGGTGCTGGATCTGGGCACGGGCAGCGGCGCCATCGC
>CAJYKY010000376.1 GCA_913775005.1 uncultured Achromobacter sp. | reverse complement strand
GACGACACCAGCGCCGCATGGGGCAACGCCGCGCTGCGGCCGCAAGTGTCGGGATGGACGAAGCCGTATTCGCCGCTGTTCAAGTACGAATGGGAACCTACGTACGAGGCCTTGCGCCGCTACGCGCGCACCACTGCCGGCAGCCCGTACGACGGCGTGTTGCTGGAATATGTGAACCCGGCAACGGGTGGCCCCGTCATGCCGACGATCGGCGCCAGCATGCAGATGCTGCGGCCCGGTGAACACACCAAGGCGCACCGCCACACCGGCAGCTTTCTTTATCAAGTGGCCAAGGGCAGCGGCTTTTCGATCATCGACGGCAAGCGCTATGACTGGACCGAACGCGACATCTTCTGTGTGCCGTCCTGGGCTATCCACGAACACGCCAACCTGTCGGCCAATGACGACGCCTGCCTGTTCTGCTTCAACGACCTGCCCGTCATGCGGTCGTTGGCGCTATACCGCGAAGAAGCGCTCAAGGAAAACGACGGCCATCAAGTCCTGATCTAGCGTCGCGCCGACCCCCCTTTGAATTTTTATCCGCCGCGCGGGCCTGCCCGCGCGCCTGACTCAACTCGTCCTGAATCAATGGAGTTCCTATGCGCTTGGTGACTTTTCGCGCTCATCCCACGGCCGCCGCACGGCTTGGCGCGCTGGCCGAAGGTTATGTGATCGACCTGGCCTTGCTGGGCCGCGCCGGTGGCGTGGACCTGCCCGACGACATGCTGGCGTTCATCGACCTGGGGCCGGTGGCGGTGGCCCAGGCATCGCGCTTGATGGATGCGTATCGCGGCGAATGGCCGGTGGGCACCGCGCTGCCGCAAGAAAACGTGAAGCTGCTGGCGCCCATTCCCCGCCCGCGAAAAAACATTTTTGGCATCGGCCTGAACTATGTGGAGCACGTGGCGGAATCGAGCCGCACGCTGGACACCTCGGCTGACCTGCCCAAGCAGCCGGTGATCTTTTCCAAGCCGCCCACCACTGTGATCGGCCCGGGCGATGCTATCGAGCACAACGCCAAGATCACGCAGCAGCTGGACTGGGAAGTAGAGCTTGCCGTGATCATGGGCCGCCGCGCCACGCGCGTGGCCGAAGCCGATGCGCTGTCTTATGTGTTCGGCTACAGCGTCATGCTGGACATGAGCGCGCGCGACTGCCGCCGCGCCGGCCAGTGGATCTATTCCAAAGGCCAGGACACCTACGCGCCGTTCGGCCCGTGCATCGTCACCGCCGACGAAATTCCGGACCCGCAGGTGCTGGACCTGTGGCTGACCGTCAACGGCGAAAAGAAGCAGGGCTCCAACACGCGCCACATGCTGTTCAAGGTGCCTTTCCTGATTTCGGACATCAGCGCCGGCATCACGCTGGAGCCGGGCGACATCATCGCCACCGGCACGCCCGAAGGCGTGGGCGCGGGTCGCAAGCCGCAGGAATGGTTGTGGCCGGGCGATGTGGTGGTGGCATGCGTGGAAGCCATCGGCACGTTGCGCCATCCGGTGGTGGCGGTGTAGCTAACGCCCGCCTGCGGGCGGGCAACGCGGTCTTCAAGGGGAAAACATGATCAAGAATCAAAAATACAGCGGGCAAGCCGCTAAGACAGGCGCCGGAAGCTGCGCAGCGACATCCGCTGCAATGAGCACAGCGAAGGCCCCAGCGCGCCTCGCCGCGCTCACCGCTACGCTGGGTGTCTTGCTCAGCGCGGGCTCGGGCGCTGCCTGGGCGGTGGATCCCGTCAAGATCGGCTTCATCGCCACCTTGTCCACGCCGGCCGGCTACATCGGCGAAGACGAGCGCGATGCCTTCAACCTGGCCATCAAAGAGGGCGGCGGCAAGCTGGGCGGCGTGCCGGTGCAGCTGGTCATCGAAGACGACGGTTTGAAGCCCGCCAATGCCAAGCAGGCGGCCGACCGTCTGCTGCAATCGGGCGTCAAGCTCTTTACCGGCGTGAACTTCTCGAACGTGCTGGCGGCCGTGGTGCCCAGCGTCGTGAAGTCGGGCGCGTTCTATGTCAGCTTGAATCCCGGCCCGTCGAACTTCGCGGGTGAAAAATGCGACCCGAATTATTTCGTAGCTTCGTATCAGAACGACGCCTTTCACACGGCGGGCGGCGTGGCCGCCAACGAACTGGGCTACAAGCGCGTGGTGCTCTTGGCGCCGAACTACCAGGCCGGGCGCGACGCGATTGAAGGCTTCAAGCGCACCTACAAGGGCGAGGTGGTGGCCGAGATCTACACCAAGCTGGATCAATCAGACTTCTCTGTTGAGCTGGCGCGCCTGCGTTCCCTGGCCCCGGATGCAATCTACCAATTTCATCCGGGTGGTACCGGCATCAACTTCGTCAAGCAGTACGCGGCGGCGGGGCTGAACAAAACGATCCCGATGCTGATGCCCAGCTTTTCGATGGACGCGCGGATGATCCAGGCCACGGGCGACGCGTCGGCGGGTTCCTACACGACGGGCATCTGGTCGCAAGACTTCAACAACCCGCAATCGCAGGCCTTTGTGAAAGCGTTCAAGGACGCCTACGGCCGCGTGCCGACGGACTACGCCATGCAGGCTTATGACACGGCGCAGTTGATCGCGGCGGGCCTGAAGGCAACGGGCGGGGACTTGTCCAAAGCCGCAGAGTTTCGCGCGGCGCTGCGCAAGCCGGAGTTCGCCTCATTGCGCGGCACCTTCAGCATGAACACCAATCAGCATCCCATCCAGGACCTGTACCTGATGCGCATCGAGAAGGACAGCGCGGGCGCGCTGGCGCCGCATCTGGTTCGCAAGCTGGTGTCTGACGATAAGGACGCCTATGCCCAATTCTGCAAGATGCCATCATGACGCTTCTGTTCGAACAGCTGCTTAACGGCCTTCAGTTCGGCGCCATGCTTTTCATGCTGGCGGCCGGGCTGACGCTGATCTTCGGGATCATGGGCGTCGTGAACCTGACGCACGGTTCTTTCTACATGGTGGGCGCGTACTGCGCGGCGTATGCCATCGGCACCACGGGGTCGTTCCTGGCGGGCGTGGTGGCCGCGCTGCTGGGCGCGGGCCTGTACGGAATCTCGGTCGAGGTGCTGGTGATCCGCAAGCTGTACA
>CAJYKY010000375.1 GCA_913775005.1 uncultured Achromobacter sp. | reverse complement strand
CTGGAGTATCAGCTGAAGGAAGAACTGTTCAGCTGGATCGGCAGCGGCAAGAAAATCCCGCGTGTGGTGGGCAAGTTCGACGACAAGGACGGCGGCGAATGGTCGGTGCCGCAAGGCAACTGGCTGCTGCCCGCCCATTACGAGTTTTCGCCCGCGATGGTGGCCAAGGCGATTGCGTCGCGCTTGCTGCGCATGACGCTGCCCGACGACGTGCGCGCGGGCATCCAGGCGCGGCTGGACTTCATCCAGGGGCGTGAACAGCTGCTGGCGCGCCCGCGCGTGGTAGAAGAACGCAAGCCCTGGTTCTGCTCGGGCTGTCCGCACAACACGTCGACCCGCTTGCCTGATGGCTCGCGCGGCATGGCGGGCATCGGCTGCCACTACATGGTCAGGTGGATGGACCGCAATACCGAGGTCTATACGCAGATGGGTGGCGAGGGCGTGCCGTGGATCGGGCAGGCGCCTTTCACTGAAGAAAAGCATGTGTTCGCCAACCTGGGCGATGGCACGTATTTCCATTCGGGTCTGCTTGCCATCCGCGCCGCCGTCGCGGCAAAGGTGCCGATTACCTACAAGATCTTGTTCAACGACGCCGTTGCCATGACGGGCGGGCAACCCGTGGATGGCCCCATCAGTGTGCCGATGATCAGCCGTCAGATGGCGGCGGAAGGCATCGAGAAAATCGTCGTCGTCACGGACGAGCCTGATAAGTACAAGGCGGTGCCGGACCTTGCGCCAGGTGTGCCGGTGAGGCACCGCGACGAGCTGGATGCGGTGATGCGCGAGCTGCGCGAACACCCCGGGGTGTCGGTGCTGATCTATGACCAAACCTGCGCGACTGAGAAGCGCCGCCGCCGCAAGCGCGATGCCTACCCCGACCCGGCGCGCCGCGTGGTCATCAATGAACGCGTGTGCGAGGGTTGTGGCGACTGTTCGCAAAAGTCGCACTGCCTGTCGGTGGAACCGTTGGAAACCGAGTTCGGCCGTAAGCGCACGATCAACCAGTCCAGCTGCAACAAGGACTTTTCCTGTTTGAAGGGCTTTTGCCCAAGCTTTGTCACGGTTGAAGGCGGCGCGTTGCGTAAGCCCAAAGCCTTGGCGCAGCAGGGCGTGGTGGACGAGGGCGTGCCCGCGCCCCGAGCGCGCGCGTTGGACGGCGCGTATGGCGTCTTCATCGCGGGCGTGGGCGGCACGGGCGTGGTCACCATCGGCCAATTGCTGGGCATGGCGGCGCATCTGGAAGGCAAGGGCTGTTCGGTGCTGGACATGGCGGGCCTGGCGCAAAAGGGCGGCGCCGTCTATTCGCATGTGGTGCTGGCGCCATCGCCGGATGAGCTGCTGAATACGCGCGTGGCGATGGGCGAGGCCGACTTGCTGCTGGCGGGCGACCTTGTCGTGGCGACCAGCGCGGAAAGCCTGGCGCGGCTGCGCCCGGGCCGCACGCACGCGCTGCTGAACCGCGACAACGCGCCCACGGCGGCGTTCGTATCCAACCCCGACTGGACGCTGCCCGAAACCGCGCTGACCACCGATCTGCTGGCCGCCTGCGGTAAGGACAACGTGCACGCCGTGGACGCCGCGGCGATGGCGGTGGCGCTGCTGGGCGACGCCATCTACGCCAATCCGCTGATGATGGGCTACGCGTATCAGAAGGGATGGATGCCGCTGTCCGAAGCGTCGCTGCGGCGGGCGATTGAACTGAACGGCCAGCAGGTCGACAGGAATCTGGCGGCGTTCGCGTGGGGACGGCGAGCCGCGCACGATATGGCTGATGTGCGCCGGGTGCTGGCCAACGGTGGCGTGCCCTTGGCGCCGCCGGAAGACATCATCGAAATCAAACGCCCGCGCGCGCCAAGCCCGGTGTCGGAACTGAAAAAGCCGGCCGGCGAATTGGCGCAGCTGGTGGCGGTGCGTAAAGCGTTTTTGACGCAGTATCAAGACGAGGCGTACGCCAAGCAGTACACCGATCTGGTCGACAAGGTGGCCCACGCCGAACACGAGGCCACGGGCACGAACCGGCTGGCGCTTGCGGTGGCGCGTTATTACTTCAAGCTGATGGCGTACAAGGACGAATACGAAGTCGCGCGGCTGTACACGGATGGCGAGTTCGTGAAGAAGGTCAGCGCGCAATTCGAAGGGGATTGGAAGCTGCACTTTCACCTGGCGCCACCGCTGTTCGCGCGGCGCGACAAGGCGGGCCACTTAATCAAACGCAGCTATGGGCCGGGCATGCTGCGCGTGTTCAGCGTGCTGGCCAAGCTGCGGCGGCTGCGCGGCACAAGGCTGGATGTGTTCGGGTACACGGCGGAGCGGCGCGCGGAAAGGGAGTTGATCCGCGAGTACCGCGAGACGATGACGGCGATTCTGGCCAAGCTCAATCGCGGAAACCTGGATCGGGCGGTGGCGCTGGCAAGCGTGCCGGAGGAAATTCGCGGCTATGGCCATGTGAAGGAAGCGGCAATGGCGCGGGCAGAAGCGAAGCGCGACGAACTACTGAAGGAGTTTACGGCTCGCGTCGTGTCGATTGGGGTGCGGGCGGCTTGAAGGTTTGGTGGCGGGTGAGGGGGTGGTGGTTCTTTGAGGCGTTTGTGGTTCTTGAGGTGGTTGTGGAGATTGACGCGTTGCTGGTTCTTAAGACGCCCAGCGCGCCGTCGGCCCGGGGTGCGCGGGTCAACGATTGCGGTCCGGAGCCTTCGCTCCGGACTGCCCCCTTGTCATCTTCGTTGTTGCCTGCGGCAACTGCCTTC
>CAJYKY010000374.1 GCA_913775005.1 uncultured Achromobacter sp. | reverse complement strand
CGTGCAGATCGAGCACAAGGACGGCTGGTCGCGCGCGCTGCGCACCGGCCCGCTGAAGGTGCAAACGCCATTCACCAGCAACGTGCTGACCAAGGTGGAAGCTGCGCCGTGGCCGTACTTCCCGGTGGACCTGTTGCCCATCTTCATTGCGCTTGGCGTCTGCGCCGAAGGCAATGCGATGTTCTGGAACAAGGTCTATGACGGCGCGCTGGGCTGGACGGCCGAACTGTCCAAATTCGGTGCGCACGTGTTTTCGTCGGACCCGCACCGCGTCGTCACCTTTGGCGGTCAGCCCCTGACGCCGGCCGTGGTGGAAAGCCCCTACATCATCCGCGTGGCGATCGCGCTATTCATGGTGGCCAGCAGCATCAAGGGCCGCTCGGAAATCCGCAACGCCACCCCGATCCGCCGCGCGCATCCGCAGTTCGTGGAAAACCTGCGCAGCCTGGGCGTGCAGGTGGAGTGGACGAGCGAAGAGTAAGGCAGCGTCAAAACCTGACCATTGACAGCTCGTTCTTGCCCGACACGAAATACGCTTGCCCCTCGCCCACCCAGAAAATGGCGGTGGCGGGCAACGCGCCGGTCAACGCGTTGCGCGATACGTTGTAAATGCTGGCGTGTCCCGTGCCATAGACCACATGGTTCTCCAGCGCGCTGTCGACGGGCGCGTTTAGAACCGGCAGGGGTCCAGCCCCCAGGTTGTCTTTGAGCATCTCCTTGGTGTTGAACGCCTGTTTGGCGCAGCCTTCGCATGCCATGGGGAAAATCCCGTCGTCGGCCACGCGGAAAAGACGCTTTTCCGCCACGCTGGCGCCTGTGTCGCGATTTGCGTTCACGCCCGCGATCAGCAGGCGGTCACGATCCAGGCTGGCGCGAAACTGCGACCAAAAAACCGGCTGACTCTCCGGCGGCGCCATCGGCGATGTGCTCAAGGCAAATTCCAGCAGCAGTTTTCCTTCGGTCTCCGTGGCCAGCGGCTTCCAGAATATGTTTTGCCCGCGTTGATAAATCAATTTGTTGGCAGGTGCGGGCAGAATCTTCAGGATGACGCCGTCCGCAGGCACGCGGGCATATTGCACCGCCAACGTCTCCTGTTGCAGCATCACGTACGGCACACTCGTCCAGATCGTCTTGCCCGGATTGCGCAAAGCTTCCTGGTAGGTGGCCGCCGATACCGCAAGGGCAAACTGCGTGCCGTCACGATAAGGCTCGGCGCCCTCTCCCCCTAACGCCATCGGGGGCATGAAGAACGCAGGGGGAACCGGCCGCATGCCGATGCGTTTCGCGGCCGCCTCTTCCTGCTGAACCAATTCCGCCGGGACATGCGGCATCGTGTTGGCGGCCGCCACCGGCTTCGCGCCCATGTAGATCTGCGCACTGGACACGACGCCATTTCGATGCGTCAGCAAGGTCCAGCGCCCCTGGGCGATATGCGGCAGGCACGTGGCTTGTTCGCTGGTTGGCGTCAGCGCGGGCGGCAAAGTCTTGACCACCGTCTCGGTGTGTTGGGCCAGATCGCGCAGGACGATCGTGCTGCCGGCCAGGCACAAATAACGTCCGCCACTTAAAGCGCGTACCATGCCCAATTCCTTCAGCACAATAGCGTCTTCCGCGATAACGGACGCATCCGCGGCGCGCAGCGTGCGAATCTTGAATGGAGGTAACGCCGTTTGCACAGCGCCCAACCTGCCGTCCGGCATGCGCACATAACCCACCGGACCTAGCAACGGCTCCGTCACTTTGTCAGCATTCAACCGGGTCACCTGACGCGTTGCCCAATCCAGCACGCTGACGACGCGCCCGCTTTCATAGTCGCCATCCACCACGGTTTGACCGGTCCCCGCAGCAGCGATGAATCCAGCACGGACAAACCGCCCCGCTGCCGGATCCACCTGTCCATCCAACAGCTTGACCGGCGCGTTGGCGATGGCCGCCATGGTTGCCAGCTGGCCCGCCGCGTTGACGGTCAAGAGCTCGTCGCCGCCAGGAGAAAAGTCGAAATCGACCAAGGTGGAGTCCGCAAGCGGCGGTTGAAACGGCGAGATGCCCGGGACCATGCCTGGCGCCGGTCCGTAGCCGCCAAACCCCGTCGGCGCCAACAGTTGCGCCACCACTTCATGCTGGGACGACGCGTCGTCCCAGACCAGCAACCGGCGCTTGGGCTGCGGGCCGGACACGTCGTCCACCAACGCAGCAATCTTCTTGCCGTCGGATGAAATCCGGTAGCGCAGAACGCCGGCCCAGCTGGTGGCGGTGATCCGCCGAACCGTAGCGTCAGAGAGTTTTCCGATCTCGCGCAGCTCAAACGCCAGCGTCGGCGGCGGCGCTGCGCCTGGCTTGGGCGGCACCATTCCATGTACGACATAACGCGGCGCATTGGCTGCCATGATGGCCAGCGAGGTGGGCATTCCCTCAAACAACACCGGACGCGACTCCTGACCTGGCGCCACCAGCATTGACGAAAACTGTTGCTCGCCCGCAGCTGGCGACAGAATGACCATGGCGGCCGTTCCATTCGTGGACCCGCCCGCCATTTCCGTAGGCAACTGCGCCAGGACTGAGAACTCGCGG
>CAJYKY010000373.1 GCA_913775005.1 uncultured Achromobacter sp. | reverse complement strand
GACCGTCATCGGGTAGTACGTGCCGCCCTTGACGGTGGCGTCGTTGCAGACGATGACGCATTCCGTGCCCGACACGCGGCCGATGCCGGTGATGACGCCCGCGCCCGGCGCGTCGCCATCGTACATGCCGTGCGCCGCCATGGGCGACAGTTCCAGGAACGGGGTGCCCGGATCGATCAGGTTTTCCACGCGGTCGCGCGGCAACAGCTTGCCGCGCGCGACGTGCTTGGCGCGCGCCGATTCGCTGCCGCCCAGCGCGGTTTGCGCCAGTTTCTGATTCAGATCATCCAGCTGCGCCTGCATGGCGCGCGCATTGTCGGTGTAGTCCTGCGACCGCGGATTGATGCGGGATTCGATGATGGGCATGGGGTTCCACCCGTCCTGCTTGATTGGAATTTGAAGGCGCTCGTCGAGCGGTTTGTCTCGCTACCCGGTGGGCCGGGCGTTCTTGTCGATTGGGTTTTCGTTGCGCCTTTCCGCAAGTGGCCCGCGGCGAAGTGCCGCGTCCGGAGGCAACAAAGGAAAGGCGCAGCGAAAAGCCAAGCAGGGAGACGGGCGGGATCCCGATCCGCCTCCCCGATGCAGGCTTAGACCATTTCGATGGCCATCGCCACGGCTTCACCGCCGCCGATGCACAGCGTGGCAACGCCGCGCTTGCCGCCGGTCTTGCGCAGCGCGCCGACCAGCGTTGCCATCAGGCGCGCGCCCGATGCGCCAATCGGGTGGCCCAGCGCCGTGGCGCCGCCATTGACGTTGACCTTGTCGTGCGGCAGCTTGAAGTCGTTCATGGCGGCCATGGTGACCACCGCGAACGCTTCGTTGATTTCGTACAGGTCCACGTCCTCGGCCTTCCAGCCGGTCTTGGCGAACAGGTTCTTCAACGCGCCGACCGGGGCCGTGGTGAACCAGCCCGGCTCTTGCGAGTGCTGGCTGTGCGCCACGATGCGGGCCAGCGGCTTGACGCCCAGCTTCTCGGCGGTGGACGCGCGCATCAACACCATGGCGGCTGCGCCGTCGGAGATCGACGACGAGTTTGCAGCGGTAATGGTGCCGTCTTTCTTGAACGCGGGCTTGAGCGACGGGATCTTTTCCGGCATGGCCTTGGTGGGCGCTTCGTCGGTGTCGATCACCGTGTCGCCCTTGCGGCCGGCCACAGTAACGGGGGCGATTTCCCACTTGAAGCTGCCGTCTTCCGTGGCGGCGCGGGCGCGGCGCAAGGATTCCAGCGAGAACGCGTCCTGCTGTTCGCGCGTGAATTCGTACTTGGCGGCGCAGTCTTCAGCGAACACGCCCATGGCCTTGCCCTTGTCGTAGGCATCTTCCAGGCCGTCCAGCGCCATGTGGTCATACACGGTGTTGTGGCCGAAGCGGTAGCCCTGGCGCGCCTTGAGCAGCAGGTACGGCGCGTTGCTCATGCTTTCCTGGCCGCCCGCCACCACGACTTCGGCGCTGCCTGCGGCGAGCAGGTCATGGCCGAACATGGCGGCCTTCAGGCCCGAACCGCACACCTTGTGGATCGTGGTGCATGCCACGCCCAGCGGCAGGCCCGCGCCCAGTGCGGCCTGGCGGGCAGGCGCCTGGCCTTGGCCGGCTTGCAGCACGTTGCCCATGATGACTTCATCAACCTGTTCCGGCTTGATGCCGGCGCGTTCGATGGCGGCCTTGATGGCCACCGCGCCCAGTTCATGCGCGGCCAGGCCGGACAGGCTGCCCAGCATGCCGCCCATGGGCGTGCGGGCGACGGAAACGATAACGATGGGATCTGACATGACTAGCTCCTGTGAGGGTCGGGACAGCGTCTGGGTGTCGGGTCTGCGCGGTGAGCTGAAGGGCGCGCCGGTCGCAGCCGTCTGTCCGTATCGTAAGGGAAAAATTCTTCAATCCGGCCTTGCGCCACGTGGCTGCGGCAGGCCTGCCACCAGTCCGGATCCAGCAAGTCGGCATGGTGACGCATGAAGGCGCCGCGCACGCGCGCGTCGCCCAGCAGGAAGCGGCCGAATTCTTCGGGGAAAACGTCGTTCGGTCCGATGGCATACCAGGGTTCGGACGCCATTTCCGCTTCTTCGTTGGGGGCCGGCGGGATGCGCCGGAAATTCATCTCGGTCATGCGCTGGATTTCGTCGTAGTCGTAAAAGACGACCCGGCCCAGCCGCGTCACGCCGAAGTTCTTGTAGAGCATGTCGCCCGGGAAGATATTGGCGGCGGCCAGTTGGCGGATGGCGTCGCCATATTCGCGCACGGCCGGCTCCAGCAGCGCGTCGGACGCCTGGCGCAGATAGATGTTCAGCGGCGTCATCCGCCGTTCGATGTAGACGTGGCGGATGACGACGGTGTCGCCCGTTTCTTCGATCAGGCTGGGCACCAGGCGGCGCAGTTCGTCCAGCAAGGCGGGCGCGAAACGGTCGCGCGGCAATGCCACCTGTGAATACTCCCAGGTATCGGCCATGCGGCCCACGCGGTCGTGCAGCTTCACCATCTGGTACTTGCGGCGCACCGTGGCGTGATCCATGCCGTCTTTATCGATGCGGTCTTTGATCAGCTTGAACACATAGGGGTAGGACGGCAGCGTGAACACGCACATCACCATGCCCTTGATACCGGGCGCGATGTCGAAGGCGTCGCGCGAATGGGCCAGGTGGTGCAGGAAGTCGCGGTAGAACAGCGTCTTGCCCTGCTTTTGCAGGCCGATCATGGTGTAGAGCTCGGCCTTGGGCTTGCGCGGCAACAGGCTGGCCAGGAAGTTGACCACGGCGGCGGGCGTTTCCATGTCCACCAGGAAATACGCGCGCGTGAAGCTGAACAGCGTGCTCAGGTCATCCGCGCCCAGCAGCAGCGCGTCCAGCGTCACCTGCCCCGCCGGATTGCGCGTGAGCGCCACGGCAAACGGGTAGACGGTGGTCTGGTTGATCAGGCGGCCAACGATGTAGGCGCCCTTGTTGCGAAAGAACAGCGAGCCCAGCGCGTGGATCTGGCAGTCGCTGGCGATGCGCCGGCCCACATGGCGAGGCAGCAAGGCGCGCAGCTGCGAGACGGCGGCGCGCGCCAGCATGCGGGTGTCGCGCGGCAGGTCTTCGAAGGGCAGCGCCAGGCCGAAGTCGGCCACCATGCGCACCAGGCATTTTTCCAGGCCGTCGGTGGCCGGGTAGTACACGCGGTACGACGGCAGGCTGCTGTCCAGATAATCCGTGGCAACGGCGGGTCGCACGAACAGAAAGTCGTTATGGAAATAGTCACGATGCAGCAGCCGGCACGACACGGAATTGAAGAAGGTCTCGGCGCATTCCGGCTGGCGGTGCGCGCCGAGCAGGCCCACGAATTCCTGTTTGATCTGTTGCCAGTAAGCGGTTTGTGCGTCGGTCAGCGCGGGGGCTTCGGCGCCATTGCTGCCCAGCGCCCCTTCCGGCCGGCCGCGCAACACGGTTTCCAGTTGGGCGGCGCATTCGCGCACCCGCATGTCGTAGTACTCGATGCGTTCGCGCGACAGATGCTGAATGCCGTGCCAGTCGCCCGATTCGAACAGGGCCTTGGCGCGCTGCGCGCTGTAGCGAAACAGCGCGTAATGCCGGTCAAAGCCCGCCAGGATCAGCTGCGCGACGTCCAGCGGCGACGGGCCCGGAGCGGGGGCCTGCTCGATGTGCTGGACGTCGGACATGCGGATCATGGCGCAGTGCTCGGCGGGAGGGTCAGGCGGTTTCGTTAAAGAGTTCGCGGCCGATCAGCATGCGGCGGATCTCGCTGGTGCCCGCGCCAATTTCATACAGCTTGGCGTCGCGCCACAGGCGCCCCACCGGGTATTCATTGATGTAGCCATTGCCGCCCAGGATCTGCACGCCCTCGCCCGCCATCCAGGTGGCTTTCTCGGCCGTGTACAGGATCAGCGCGGCGCAGTCCTTGCGCACCTGGCGCACGTGTTCGGCGCCCAGCTTGTCCAGGTTCTTGCCCACCTGGTAGCAGAACGCGCGGCTGGCTTGCAGTGTGGTGTACAGGTCAGCGACCTTGCCCTGGATCAGCTGGAATTCGCCAATGGCCTGGCCGAACTGCTTGCGGTCGTGGATGTACGGCACCACCACGTCCATTACCGCCTGCATGATGCCCAGCGGGCCGCCGGACAGCACGGCGCGTTCGTAGTCCAGCCCGCTCATCAGCACCTTCACGCCGCCGTTGACCTGGCCCAGCACGTTCTCTTCGGGGATTTCGCAGTCCTGGAAAACAAGTTCACCGGTGTGGCTGCCGCGCATGCCCAGCTTGTCCAGCTTTTGCGCCACCGAGAAACCCTTGAAGCCCTTTTCCACCAGGAAGGCGGTGATGCCGCGCTGGTGCGCTTCGGGGTCGGTCTTGGCGTAGACGACAAGCGTGTCTGCGTCGGGGCCGTTGGTGATCCACATCTTGGTGCCGTTCAGCACGTAGCGGTCGCCCTTCTTGTCGGCGCGCAGCTTCATGCTGACCACGTCCGACCCGGCGCCCGGTTCGCTCATCGCCAACGCGCCCACGTGTTCGCCCGAGATCAGCTTGGGCAGGTACTTGGCTTTTTGCGCGGCGGTGCCGTTACGGTTGATCTGGTTCACGCACAGATTCGAATGCGCGCCGTAGGACAGGCCCACCGAGGCGCTGGCGCGCGAGATTTCTTCCATCACCACCATGTGGGCCAGGTAGCCCATATTGGCGCCGCCGTATTCTTCGCCGGCCGTCATGCCCAGCACGCCGAGTTCACCGAATTTGCGCCAGAGATCCATGGGGAACTGGTCGCTGCGATCCACTTCCGCGGCGCGCGGCGCGATCTCGGCCTGCGCAAAATTACGCACGGCGTCGCGCAGCATGTCCAGGTCTTCGCCCAGGTCGAAGTTCAGGCCGGGAAGATTCATCGATGTCTCCGTGATAGTGGGTACTTACATTTTCATGGGCGCCTTGTCTCTGCGCCGGGCTGTCATCGCGTGGCTCATCATGCGCCGATCTGGCTTTGCCGCGCAATGATGCACCGCAAATATTACGTTTACGTAAACGTAAATTGGAGTCGGGTTATCCCTAGGGAAATGCATTCATGGGGCGGCGTAACGATGAGTAAGATTCAAATCCGTCCCTGAATTCAGCCTCACCGCCCCGGAGTTTGCCGTGCTCGAACTAGCCAATTTGGACAACATTGTTGCGCTGCGCCGCGACATTCATATGCACCCCGAGCTTTGCTACGAAGAGCACCGCACGGCCAAGCTGGTGGCGGACACGCTGCGCGGCTGGGGCATCGAAACGCACACCGGCATCGCCAAGACCGGTGTGGTGGGCGTGATCAAGCGTGGCACGTCGGGCCGCGCCATCATGCTGCGTGCCGATATGGACGCCCTGCCCATGCAGGAAGAAAACCAGTTCGAGCACCGCTCGCGCCACGACGGCAAGATGCACGGCTGCGGCCACGACGGCCACACCGCCATGCTGCTGGCGGCGGCCCAGCATTTGCAGACGGCGGGCGGCTTCGATGGCACCGTCTACCTGTGCTTCCAGCCTGCCGAAGAAGGCGGCGCGGGCGGCCGCGCCATGATTCAAGACGGCTTGTTCACGCGCTTTCCGTGCGAGGCCGTGTTCGGCCTGCACAACTGGCCGGGCCTTGCCGCCGGTTCCATTGGCGTGTGCGCCGGCCCGATGATGGCGGCGGCCAATGGTTTCAAGATCACCGTCAAGGGCAAGGGCGGCCACGCCGCCGCCCCGCAAGACTGCGCCGACCCCGTGCCCGCGCTATTCGCCATCGGCCAATCGCTGCAAACCATTCTGACGCGCAGCAAGCGGCCGCTGGACGCCGCCGTGCTGTCGATCACGCAGGTGCAGGCGGGCGGCAGCGTCATCAACGTGATTCCGAATACCGCCTGGCTGGGCGGGTCGGTGCGTGCCTACAGCACCGATGTGGTCGACCTGATCGAACGCCGCATGAACGAGATTGCCGGCAACATCGCCGCCGCGCACGGTTGCGAAGCCGATGTGTATTTCGAACGCCGCTATCCGGCGCTGGTCAACACCGTGGCCGAAACCGAGTTCTGCATGCAGGTCATGCGCGACGTGGTGGGCGATGATCGCGCGTTGACGATCGAACCGGCCATGGCGTCCGAAGACTTTGCCTTCCTGCTTCAGGAAAAGCCCGGCTGCTATGTGTTCCTGGGCAATGGCGACGGCGAGCATCGCCTGTCGGGCCATGGCCTGGGCCCCTGCATGCTGCACAACGCCAGCTATGACTTCAATGATGCTTTGATTCCGGTGGGCGCGTCGTACTGGGTACGCCTGGCGCAACGCTATCTGGCGGCCTGAACGCCGCGCTTGCCTGATGTGTTTCACGTTTCACGCTTTACACAACGCAGTGCTACGCAACATCACTAGGACGATATGAAAAAGAAGACATTGCTGATCAAGGCCGCGGGGGCGGCCCTGGCAATCATGGCAAGCGGCGCGATGGCCCAGAGCTGGCCCGCCAAGCCCGTGACGCTGGTGGTGCCTTACACGGCTGGCGGCAGCGCCGACGCCATTGCGCGCCGCCTGGGCGATGCGTTGCGCAAGGAAGCCAACGTCACCGTCATCGTTGAAAACAAGCCGGGCGCGGGCGCGTCTGTGGGAACGGACTTTGTCGCCCGCGCGCAGCCGGACGGCACGACCCTGCTGCTGGCCTCGACCAGCCCGCTGACGATCTTCCCGCATCTGACCAAGACCAACTACGACCCGATGAAAGACCTGACGCCGGTGGCCAGCGTGGCCGTGGCGCCGGTTGCCATCGTGGCGACCAAGGCGTTGGCGGTGAAGGACTTTGCGGGTCTTGTCGAATACGCCAAGTCGCACCCGGACGGCGTGCGCTATGGCACGCCGGGCCAAGGCACGGTGGCGCATATCGGCATGGCCGCCGTCACCACGCAGACCGGCACCAAGATGCTGCACGTGCCGTATCGCGGCAATAGCCAGGCGCTGACGGACGGCCTGGGCGGTGTGATCGAGCTGCTGGTGGTCAATAGCGATGTGGTGTTGCCGCACGTGGCCAACGGCGCGCTCAAGCCGCTGGCGGTAATGGCGCCGCAACGGCTGGCCGCGTGGCCCGACGTGCCCACCATGGCTGAACTGAAGCTGCCGCAAGCGCAGTATTACTCGAACTTTGGTGTGTTTGCGCCGGCCAACTTGCCCGCGCCGGTGTCGCAGCCGCTGCAAGCCGCGTTGGCCAAAGCCGTGGCCAGCGCCGAGTTCCAGGAATTGCTGGCCAAGTCGTACCTGCAACCGGGTACGGCATCGGGTGATGCGTTTGCCAAGCAGGTGCAGGCGGAGTTCACGAACAACGCCCGCATCATCAAGGAAGGCAACATCAAGGCCGAATGATTCAAGGGCGAGTCGTTCAAGGCAGAGTCGTTAAGGCCGACTAAGCGCCTGCCTGCGCGGCTTGCTCGGCGCGCTTAGTTCTTCAAGCGGCAACGGCGCGACGCGATACCGCATTCTTGCCATCGAGTCCGCCTTCGTGATGCGCGCCATGTGCGCGCATTGCGCGCACCAATGCCCGGCGCGGATCGATGCAAACGGCGCGTGCCAATCGTGGCCGCGATGGCACAGCCAATGCAGTTTCTTGGTGGTGTTGATATAGAC
>CAJYKY010000372.1 GCA_913775005.1 uncultured Achromobacter sp. | reverse complement strand
CAGCACGACGACACCGTCGGCAATTCAGCATCTTCCGGCAGATCCAGCACCGCCACCATGCCTAAGGACAAATGCTGACCCAGGCCCACGCACGCGGCGTGTTCAATTTCTTTCTGGTGATGCAACTCGCGCATGCGGTCGCCCAGCGACAGCAGAAAGTTTTTGCGATGTTGCCCTTCCCACAACTCGCTTTCGGCGGCCTTGCGCGCAGTGACGTCAAGAAACAGCGCCATCATCCTGTCGGCGCCATCCTTGCGCGCACGCGCCTCGTACCAGGCTTCCTTGGTGCCGGACACCGCGAACTCGAATTGCGTGGACTCGCCGGTCTCAACCACCTGGGCGAACGCATCCATGATCTGGCCCGGCACGCCGGGAATCATTTCACGCAGCGTGTGGCCCAGCGTGTCGCCCTCTTTCATGCCGCTTTGCCGCTCGAACGCCGGGTTGACCTCAAGAAAGCGGAAATCGACGATGCGGCCCGAGTCGTCGCGCAAGGCTTCGCTGAGAAAGAACGCTTCCTGCATGCCTTCGAACATCGCACGCCAACGCTCGCCGCTCGCGCGCAGCGCCGCTTCGGTCTGGAAACGTTCGATCGCCAGCGCTGCGCTGCGTGTCACCAGCGCAATGGCATCGATATCGTGATCCGATGGCGAACGGGACGAACTGTAGTAGTTGGAAAACACCCCCAACAGCCGGTCGTCCGGTGCCTTGATCGGCGTGGACCAGCACGCCCGCAGGTTGTGCGCGATGGCCAGATCGCGCCAGCATTGCCAGTCCGGGTGTGACGCGATGTCGTCGATGTAGACCGCCTTGCCGGTGAAGGCGGCAGCTCCCCATGACGCCACGTTCGGCCCGATGGACGCGTGCTGCACCGCCGCGCTGAATTCCGCCGGCATGCTGGGCGCCGCGCCTTGAATCAGGAACATGCCGGTGTCATCGATCAGCGCAATGGCAGTGCGCAGCTCTACGCTGGACTGCGCCTCGACCGCGCGCAGCACATGTTCCAGCACGTGCGCCAGCGGCATGCCGGCAGCGATGCGCTGCAACATGATGCGCTCGTCTTCCAGACGAGCAAGAGTATCCGTCCAGGGAAACGCAACGCGATCCCGCTTTTTCAACATGTCTGCCCCTTTGCCATCGCTTACTGTATTGCGCGGGACGTCAACGATGCCGAAACGCTAGGTAACTCGACGCTACCGATCCTGCTCCGCTTCCAGCCGCAACGTGGAAAGCGCTTCTGGCTTGTCGACCAACACGCATTGCTTGCCCGTGCGCGAACAATGATCCCGCACGCGCCAGTATGCGCCATGGCTGACGCAACCCGTCTGGCAGATGACGAGATCGGCGGCGACCAGGCTGGCTTCGAGCGCGGCGCCGTCCAGCTCGCCGCCATCGTCATGGCCGACGCTATGGCCGAGATACCGGCCGCCCGCCATCTCCACGACCTTGCGGGTCAGCATCAGCGCCATGGCGTCCTTGCCGACGCACAGCACGGACTTTTCCCGCAGCGCAACGGCTGTGACCGCGCCGCCGGCGTCGCGTGCGCTGGCCTGCGGTTGGAGTTGACGGCTCGGGAGATTGGGGGGAGTTTGCTGCGCCTGGCGATCTTGAATCGCGCGGTCCTGCCAGGCCAGCCGCTCCCGCATCAGGCTTTGCACACGTTCCATCAGCTGGGTCACGCGGCGGGCCAGTGCCACGCGTTTTGGCAGCCCGGGAATGACGGCGACCAATGCGGCCTGATCTGCCCTCGCCCAGTCCAGCGCGGTGTCCCGAATGATGACTGCCGCGCGCAGGCACATGGCTTCTGCTTCCAGCCGCTGAATGTAGGCCGCTTGCTCACCGATCAGCTGACTGCAACGCGCTTGCGCGCGTCCGTAAGCATTCAGCAACGCGGCATATTCGCGTTGCAGGGTCGGGCGGTTGGACTTGCGGTCTTGAAAAGCGGATGTCATCGCAGGCCTCGGGTTGAAACGGATATCGCGTGCTTTAGAACGGCACGCGCCACTTGGCATGCGCGGATTATAAATGAGAATGCTTGCTTTTACGGATATGAACTTATGCGTGCGATCCGTTCAGGGAAATCCATTACTGACGCCTCTGGGGCGCTTAAATATCATCAACGATTCATATCGGCACGCAAGCCCTTCCCGGGTTTGGACTAGACGCCCCATCGAGGGCGCCACGCGCCTTTCCGTACCGGTGGCGGCCGGCGGCGGAATCAACGAAGTCTGGGGTGCCCGATGCCGAGATCCACCGAACTTCTGCGCGATATCCACGAAATCAATCTGATGTATCTGCTGCTTTTGCAGCGGCTGGCGCGTTCCGGCGAGGCGGCCGCAGCCGGGCTGGACATGTCGGACAAGGCGAGCCGATGGCTGGCCGGGCTGCGACCGGATGAAATCGTCAAGCTTGCGCGCAGCAATGTGCTGCTGGGCCAGCTGGACGTGGCGCCCCACACGTTGCTAACGGCGTTAAGCCAGGGCATCGAAATGATCCTCGCCACACCCGTTCAGGCCAGATCCGACCCGCCGAGCCAAGTTTGGCCAACCACAAACCCTTGATTTATCGGGGTTATTTTTTTGGCGGCCCGCAGAATCATCTGCGCAGCAAGGCCGGATGATCCGCGTCTGGCTGGCGCGCCCCGCTTGTGCGCCATAGCAGCCCTGCGCTGATCACCAGCGCCAAAGTCAGCAACCCGGCTGCCATGGCGGCCACGCCGGGCCATTGGCTGGCCGACCAGAAGTGGCCTCCCCATGCGCCCAGCACGCTGGAGCCGACGTAATAGACCAGCAGGTACAAGGCGGCGCCCAAGGCCTTGTAGCCCCGCGCCATCTGGCCGACCCAGCCGCTGGCGACGGCGTGCGCGGCGAAGAATCCGAATGTGAACACGACAATGCCGGCGATCAATACGCCCAGCGAATCAGACAGCGTCAGCAGCAGCCCCGCC
>CAJYKY010000371.1 GCA_913775005.1 uncultured Achromobacter sp. | reverse complement strand
CACGGCGCCCCCTGCCTGCCGTGATTGGCCAGACGCAACGTCTGGCCATTTTTTTCATCGAGCAAAAAAGCCCCCCTTGGGGGGCAGGAAGCGCACGCAGTGCGCGCGCCGAGGGGGCACTATTTCATGCCGAAGCGACCAAGGCCCTTCATACCGCCCATGGCGCGCATCATCTTCGCCATGCCGCCCTTCTTCATCTGCTTCATCATGCCCTGCATCTGCTCAAACTGAGCCAGCAGGCGGTTGACCTCTTGCACCGGCACGCCCGAACCCGTGGCGATGCGGCGCTTGCGCGAGGCCTTGATGAGCTCGGGCTTGGCGCGTTCGGCGGCCGTCATGGAATTCAGGATGCCTTCCGTACGGCGCAGCTGCTTCTCGGCCTGACCGCCTTGCAACTGACCTGCGGCCTGCTGGAACTGGGCCGGCAGCTTTTCAAGCAGCGACCCCATGTCACCCAGCTTCTTCACCTGGCCCAGCTGCTCGCGGAAATCGTTCAAGTCGAACTTGTTGCCCGACTTGATCTTGGCCGCCAGCTTCTGCGCTTCGGCGATATCGATATTCTTCTGCGCTTGCTCGACCAGCGAGACGATGTCGCCCATGCCCAGCACGCGTTGCGCCATGCGGTCGGGGTAGAACGGCTCAAGGCCGTCGAGCTTTTCCGACACGCCCACAAACTTCAGCGGCTTACCGGTAACGTGACGCACGGACAGTGCAGCGCCGCCTCGGGCATCGCCGTCCAGCTTGGTCAGCACCACGCCGGTCAACGGCAAGGCGTCGGCAAAGGCGCGCGCGGTGTTGACCGCGTCCTGACCTTGCATGGCGTCCACGACGAACAGCGTTTCCACCGGCTTGACCAAGTCATGCAAGGCGCGGATTTCGCGCATCATGGCTTCATCAATACCCAGGCGGCCGGCCGTGTCCAGGATCAGCACGTCATAGTGATGACGGCGCGCGTGGTCGACCGCGCCGCGCGCGATGTTTTCGGGCTTCTGGCTGGGGTCGGACGGCAGGAAGTCCACGCCGACCTGAGCGGCCACGGTCTTCAATTGGTCAATAGCGGCCGGACGATACACGTCGGCGGACACCACCAGCACTTTCTTCTTGCCGGTCTTGCGGCCGTGCTGCGTGTGCTGGCCTTCGGACAGCCAGCGCGCGAGCTTACCGGTGGTGGTGGTTTTACCGGCGCCTTGCAGGCCGGCCATCAGGATGACTGCCGGGGGCTGCACCGCCAACGACAGTTCGTTGGAGTCGGCGCCCAGGTCGCCGCCCATCAGCGACGTCAGTTCCTTGTGGACGACGCCCACCAGGGCCTGGCCCGGGCTGAGGCTGGCGGCAACCTCTTCGCCCAGCGCCTTTTCCTTCACGCGGGCGACGAATTCACGCACGACGGGCAGGGCCACGTCGGCTTCCAAGAGCGCCATGCGCACTTCGCGCAGCATTTCCTGGGTGTTGGCCTCGGTCAGGCGGGCTTCACCGCGCAGCGTCTTGACGACGCGCGAAAGGCGTTGAGTTAGGTTATCGAGCATGAGAGGCGTTTCCGCTTAAACTAGTTGATTGAACGGTGGCCGCAGGCGCGGATTCTGCGCTTTCGGGTGGTATGCACCCCAAGGCCCCATCCAGACAACGGTTTCTATGTCACTAGGCATTGTATTTCACACAGCGGCTGCCTTGGCGTACGCAGTGCTCGGGGGGTCACTTTGGATCCGCCTGGCCGGTGCCGGGGAAGTGGAACAGACGGGCAAAATCGCCCGTCTGTGCTTGCTGGGAGCCCTGGTTCTCCATGGAATCGGGCTGCAACAATCGATGCTGAGCGCTCAGCATCTGTTCAGTGGGTGGGCACTGGCGCTGTCGGCGGCCATCTGGCTGGGCATGGTGGTGTTCTGGCTGGAAAGCCTGCTCGTGCGCATCGACGGCCTGCAATTGCTGCTGCTGCCGGCCGCCGCGCTGGCCAGTGCGCTGGCGGCGCTGTTCCCCCAAGGCCAGTTCGTGCCGCATGCCAATGACGCCTGGCTGCGCGTGCATCTGTTGATCGCGCTGGCCGCGTATGGCCTTATCACCATCGCCGCGCTGCACGCCATGATGATGGCGCTGCTTGACCGACATCTTCACCGCCCGCTGGACGCCCCGGCCGAACGCAGCATCATCGGCCGCGTGCTGGACTCCCAGCCACCGCTGCTGGTGCAGGAACAACTGCTGTTCCGTATTATCTGGATCGGTTTTATCGTGCTGACGCTGGCGGTGGGTTCGGGCTCGGTCGCGTCGATGAAGCTGACGGGCAAGATCCTGCCGTTTGACCACAAAACCGTATTCACCCTGCTGTCATGGCTGACGTTCGGCGTGCTGCTGGCCGGCCGGCACGTGTGGGGCTGGCGCGGGCGCGTGGCGCTGCGCTGGACGCTGACAGGTTTTGGTTTTTTGATTCTGGCCTATACCGGCAGCCGGTTCGTGCTGGAAATGATTCTGCATCGAGGCTGACGTGGGCAAGTTGCTGTTCTGGGTGGTTCTGATTATCGCGGTGCTGTTCGTCGCCCGCATTGCCGCCCGCATGGCGGCGGCGCGGCAGGCGGACGATACGCCCAAGGCCCGCCGCAGCGCACCCGCGCCTGGGCCGGCCGCGCCGGAGTCCATGGTGCGATGTGCGCATTGCGGCATTCATCTGCCGCGCTCCGAGGCCGTGCTGCAAAACGGCATGACCTGGTGCAGCGTGGATCACGCCAAGCTGGGGCCAGCCAGGAAGTAAGCCGCGCGGGTTTGCTTGGCTTTGCGCTGCCTATCGTCCAGCAAGCCCTGCACGTATGGATTTGGGTGCCGACGGCCCCCACGGCATAATGCCTGCTGGATTCACCACGCATGCTTACCCCCATGGCCCTGCTTCTGGATCGACATGGCTGGCTGGCGCCGGCCGCCGGCGTCACGCTTCTGCCCTCCCCCAACTGCGACGCGCGTCCTGCTGACGCGCAGGTATCGCTGCTGGTGTTGCACAACATCAGCCTGCCCCCCGGGCAATTCGGCGGGCCGGAAGTTGCCGGGCTGTTCCTGAACACGCTGGACTATTCGTCGCACCCCTGGCTGGAACGGCTGCGCGGCCTGCGCGTATCGGCCCACTTCTTTATTCGGCGCGACGGGCGCATCATTCAGTTCGTGTCGACCGATCAGCGCGCCTGGCACGCGGGCGTGTCGCGCTTTGGCAAGCGCGAGCGCTGCAATGATTTTTCCATCGGCATCGAACTGGAAGGCACCGACACGCTACCCTACGCCGACGACCAATACCTGGCGCTGCGCAAGCTCGCGCCGGTGCTGCGTTCGCGTTATCCGCTGGCAGCGGCCTGGGGCCATGAACACATCGCCCCTGGGCGCAAGACGGACCCTGGGCCCGCTTTCAACTGGACGCGTTTTTCACGCGACAGTGGCTTTGCGCGGCGGCAATTGCCGCCCGTATGACCTGACTCTGAAGGACTGGATATGTTGAAGATCTGGGGACGCCTGACTTCCGTCAACGTGCAGAAAGTGATGCTGGCCGTGCGCGAACTGGCCTTGCCGCACACCTTTACGCCTGCGGGCGGGCCGTTCGGCGTGGTGGATACGCCTGAATTCGCCAAGCTCAATCCCAACCGCACCGTGCCCGTCATTGAAGACGGCGGCTTCGTGCTGTGGGAATCGAACGCCATCGTGCGTTACCTGGCGGCCCGCTACGGCGCCGGTTCGCTGTGGCCGGAAGACGTCAGCATGCGCGCCGACGCCGACCGCTGGATGGACTGGCAGGCTACCGAATGGCAAGGCGCCATGGGACCGGCCTTCCTGGGCCTGATCCGCACGCCCGAAGACAAGCGCGACCGCGCAGCCATCGACAACTCCGTCAAGCGTTCGAACGCGCGCGCGTTGATCCTGGACCACGCGCTGCAAGGCCGCGAATTCATTGCTGGGCGTCAACTGACGATGGGTGACATCGCCTTGGTGGCCTCTGCGCACCGCTGGCTGGCATTGCCGATCGAGCGGCCGGACACGCCGGCGCTATCGGCCTGGTATCGCCGCGTGATGATGCGCCCCGCGCCGCAGGGCGTGTTGACGTTGCCGCTGGAATAGCGTGCGCGGCATCAAAGGCATTGGCCGGCTGGACTAGCCCGCGCCGTATCACTCAGGCCTTGTCCGTTTAAGGGGCCGCGCGGGTCAAGCGCGGTCCACCTTCCACCCCAGCTCTGCTGAAATCCCCGCCGCCGCGCCTTGCACGACGGCGACCATTTCGTGCATCCGCTCCATCGACATATACGGCACCGTGCTGGACACGCTGATGGCCGCAACGATGCCGCTGGACGCATCGCGCACCGGCGCGGCCACGCAGCGGATCGACGGCTCGTTGTCTTCCAGGTCGAACGCATACCCCTGCGCGGCGTATTCCCGCATGCGGTCGCGGAACATCTCCCACGTCTGCGGCCCGCCGGGGGTGCGTGACGACACCGGCGCGCCGATGCGATGCAGCGCCTTCCATTGCGGCTCTTCGGTATCCAGCAACAAGGCCTTGCCCACGCCGGTAGCGGCCAGCGGCATGCGATGCCCCACGCGGGAACGCATCTCCAGACCCTTCTTGCCGGGGATTTTCTCCAGATACAGCACTTCGTCGTTATCGCGCACGGCTAGGTGGATAGTGTCGCCAGTCAGATTCGCCAGACTGTCCAGATAGGGGCGTGCCAGCGTCGCCATCGGAAACGCTTCGCGCGCCTGAAAGCCCAGCTCGATCAGTTTGGGACCCAACACATACCCCACCCCGGGCAGCGCACGCAGGTAACGCTCTTGCACCAGGCAACTGGCCAAGCGGTGCGTGGTGCTGCGCGCCACGCCGATGCGCGCGCAGATTTCCTTGAGATCCCGCGCGCCATCCGCCACCGCCTGCACCACGGCCAGCCCACGCATCAGGGTCTGCGTGCCAGCGGGCGCGGCGGCATCGGGATCCAAAGCGGGGGAAGGGGCGGAAGTGAAAGAGGGAGTCATCAGGCAGGAAGAAAAACGTGGGATGAAACGGCATGAACGGGGGCAAGCATACCCTGCGTGGCGGGTTCAGCCCGGGCTGACATCCCTGTATGTGGGATTAAATTCTATATTTTGAGATTTTTCAAGCGCTGATCTAGAATTTTTCGCATTGCACATCGCGCGCGTTTCCCGCGCGCGGCGCGCCTCAGACAACAAGGCCTGCAATGCCCCCCTCCCGCCTACACCGAGCGACATGGTGCATCGGCGCTAAGGAACCGGGCGTGCCGGCCAGAGACGAGACAGATCAGATGACTACCCGATCGCCCGCCCGCGCGGCGCTTATCGCGCTGGACTGGGGCACCTCTTCGCTACGCGCGTATCGCCTGGACGCAGCCGGCCGCACGCTGGACACGCGCCACCTTCCCTGGGGCATCATGCGCTTGCCGCAGCCCTTGCAGGACGGCGCGGCCAGCACCGCCTTATCGGGCTTTGACCTGGCGTTCGACCAGGCTTGCGGCGACTGGCTGCGCGCCGAACCCGGTTTGCCCGTGATTGCCTGCGGCATGGTCGGCAGCGCCCAAGGCTGGAAAGAAGCGGCCTACCTGGATGTGCCGGTCGACCTGGAACGCATCGGCACCTTGCTGACCGTGGTCGAACGCCCCGGCGCCACCCCGCTGCACATCGTGCCGGGGCTGATCCAGCGTCACGGCCTGCCCAACGTGATGCGCGGTGAAGAGACGCAGGTGTTCGGCGTGATGTTCGAACCACCGGGCGCGCCGGACGCGCAACCCGCCGACAGCGTGTTGATCGGTCTGCCCGGCACGCATTCCAAGTGGGTCAATGCGCGGCGCGGCCGCGTTACGCATTTCGACACCTTCATGACGGGCGAGGTCTACGCCGCCCTCCGCGGCCACACCATTCTGGGCCGCACGATGAGCGATGCGCCCGCCGCCGACATGGCCGCCTTCGAACGCGGCGTGAAGGTGGCCGGCGCCCCGGCCGGCCGGGCGGGCGTGCTGTCCACGATCTTCAGCACGCGCGCGCTTGGGCTGACGGGCGAACTGGCGTCGGGATCGCAGGCGGATTATCTGTCGGGCTTGTTGATCGGCCACGAGATCGCCGCACTGGCCGAGATGCTGCATCAGCAAGGCGAACTGCCCCGCATCGTGCTTTGCGGCGAACCCGCGCTATGCCAGCGCTACATGCTGGCGATGGCCCATTACGACCTGGGCACGCCCGAGCAGGCGCAGAACGCGACCGAGCGCGGCCTGTGGCATCTGGCCGTGTGCGCGGGTTTGGTGGCGGGCGCTACGTCAGCATCGGGCACGGGCACCGCGACAGCCACGGCATCCGGCTCGACCGCCGCAGCAGCCTCCCCCTCTTCTTCCCCTTCGGCCTCCGACTAGGAACTCCTCATGAACCACTCCGGTCTGCAAACCGCCATGGCCCACTGCGGCCTCATCGCCATCCTGCGCGGCATCACGCCCCCGGAAGCCGAGGCGATCGGCCTACAGCTTTACGACGCGGGCTTTCGCCTGATCGAAGTCCCGCTCAATTCGCCTGAACCGCTGGACAGCATCCGCGCCATGCGCGCCGCGCTGCCCACCGACTGCCTGATCGGCGCCGGCACCGTGCTGAATCCCGACGACTGCGCCCGCATCCAGGAAGCGGGCGGCGAATTGATCGTCATGCCGCATAGCGACCCCGCCGTCATCCGCGCCGCCAAGGCGCTGGGCATGGCGTCCTGCCCCGGCGTGGCCACGCCCACCGAGGCCTTCGCCGCGCTGGCTGCGGGCGCCGACGTGCTCAAGATGTTCCCGGCCGAACAGCTCGGCCCCGTGGTGCTGAAAGCGTGGCGCGCCGTGATGCGCCCGCCGATCGCGCTCGTGCCCGTGGGCGGCATCACGCCCGACAACATTTCCGTTTACGCCCAGGCGGGCGCCAGCGGCTTCGGCCTGGGCTCCGCCTTGTACAAACCCGGCCTGTCGGC
>CAJYKY010000370.1 GCA_913775005.1 uncultured Achromobacter sp. | reverse complement strand
TCACGGCACGTTCTTATGACTACACGCCGCCATCGCCGGGCGCGGATGCGCCGCGCGGTTCTCCGCGCGACCCCGATGCGCGAGGCTGGGCCAAGCCTGGCGGCGGCGCTGACCGGTTTCTGGCGATCTTGCAGCAGCGCGTTCAGCCGCTGGTGGAAAGGCGGTATCCCGTCGATGCGGGCAAGCGCACGTTGTACGGCCATTCCTATGGGGGCTTGTTTGCGCTGCATGTGGCGCTGAGCCAGCCGCAGGCGTTTCAGCATTATGTGGCGGCCAGCCCGTCCATCTGGTGGAACGGAAAAGCCATCCTGCAAACGTTGGCGCACCCGGCGCCGGCCCCAGCCTCGGGGATCACGGTGACGCTGATGGCGGGCAATGAGGCGCGTGGCCGAGACAGCGAACCGGACAGCCCCGAAGCCGTCGTCCGTGCTCTGCAAGCCATGGAGCATGTGCGTGCGGATCTGCACGTGTTCCCGGGATTGGGGCACGGCGACATGCTGCCCGCCTCGCTGGCCGCCACGCTGCGCCGGCAGGTTCGTTAAGGGAGATCGAAGCTGACCCGGATTCCCACTCCGCGCCCATCCAGCCCTGGCGCCCATTCGATGCGCGCGTCATGGCTGGCGGCGATCTGCGCCACCAGCGACAGGCCGATGCCGCTGCCGCGCTCGGACGTGCCGGGCTTGCGGTAGAAGCGGTCGAACACCCGGACGCGTTCGTCGGGCGCAATCCCCGGCCCGTTGTCCTGCACCGTCAGCACGGCGCCGCCATCCTCTAGCGGGCCGCAGGACACGGCCACGCGGCCGCCTTCGGGCGTGTAGCGCAAGGCGTTGTCCAGCAGATTGCGCAGCAGCACACCCAGCGCGTCGACATGGCCATTCACCGTGGCCGCCTGCGTGTCCAGGCTGATGCGCTGGCGCTTGCGCTGGGCCAGCGCTTCGCTATCGCGCACGATCATCTCGGCCAGCTGTTCCAGCGGTACGCGTTCGGTGGGGCCGTCGGCCTGCGCCTCCATGCGCGCCTGGTCCAGTAACTGTTCGGCCAGCCGCGTCGTGCGGGTGGCGACATCGCGTAGCTTCAATACGGCTTCGTCGCGCGCGGCGGGCGTGTCGCTGCGCGCAGCCAGCTCGGCGTAGGCGCTCAGCGCTGCCAGCGGGGTGCGCAGCTCGTGCGCGGCATCGGCCAGAAAGCGTCGCTCGCGTTCCAGCGATGCAGACAGACGGCCCAGCAGATCATTGATGGACCCGATAAAAGGCTGCAATTCGCCGGGCATGCCGGTGGTGGGCAGTGGTGCAAGGTCCATGCCGGTGCGCCCCAGAATGGCATCGCGCGCCCGATCCACGGGGCGAAACGCGCGGCGCATCACCAGCCAGGTCAGCCCGGTCAAGATCACAAACAACACGGAAAGAAAGATCAGGCCGTTGCCCATGCGCGTGGTGGTGTCGTGCCGCAGCCGCGCGGCCGACTTGGCGAACTGCACTTGCACCAAGCCATCGGCATCGGTCACGGCGTAGGCGCGCCACGGCTCGCCGCGCAGCGTCACGTCCTGAAAACCGCCGCGGAAGTCCGGCACCAGCGGCTCGTCGGGCGCCCACGGTGATTGCACCAGCAGCCGCTTGTCGGCCAGCGACCAGACCTGGAACGTGGACGACTCTGCGTCAAACGTCGGCGCCAGCGGCAATTCAAAGCGGTCCACCGCCGATGGATGCGCGTGCAACAGGCTGGTCGGCAGCGACACCAGCGCCTTCTGCGCGTTTTCACGCAGGTTCTGATCCGCCAGCCCGGTTTCGGCGCGCGTCTGCTCGTAATAGATCAGTGTGAAGACCGTGGCCCAGGTGGCCAGCATGGCCAGCAACAGCGTGATGGCTACGCGCCGGCGCAGCGTCGTCATGGCGCGCTGTCCGGCACGATGCGGTAGCCCAGGCCGTGCTGGGTTTCGATCAGCCCATCGCCCAGCTTGCGCCGCAGCTGATGGATGTACACGGCAACGGTATTGCTTTCGATAGTGCCGCTGCTGCCGTACACGGCCACTTCCAGCTGATCGCGGTTGACGGTATGGCCCATGCGTTGCATCAGCGCCAGCAGCGTGTGGTATTCATGCGCGCTGAGGTTGACGGCGACGCCGCCTTGCGTGACAACGCGGCGCGCCGGTTCCAGCACCACGTCGCGGCAACGCAGTGCCGACACCACGCTGTTGCTGCTGCGCCGAAGCACGGCGCGCAGCCGCGCCAGCAATTCATCCAGCTGAAAGGGCTTGACCAGATAATCGTCGGCGCCCGCATCCAGGCCCTGGATGCGCTCGCTGAGGCGGTCGCGCGCGGTGATGATCAGCACGGGCGTGGTGTCGAAACGCGCTCGCAGGGTCTTGAGCACCGTCAGGCCGCTGCCATCGGGCAAACCCAAATCCAGCAGCACCGCCTGGTAGCCGTGATCTACCAGCGCCAGATGGGCGGCAGGCATGTCGCGCGCCCAGTCGACGCTGGCGCCGTCTTGCAGCAGCCCGGCGCGCAGGGCGTCGCCCAGCATGGGGTCGTCTTCAACAAGCAGGATACGCACGCGCCCTCCGGCACCGCCTTAAAAAATTATTAAAAGTTGCAGAGGACACTGCACGCCATTCCCGGGGGCGACCGCCCCTTGGCCATTGACTGAAACGAAAAGGATGCCCTGATGCGGATGGGTATAGTAGCAAGCGGCTTGACGGCCGGCGTGGTGTTTTGCGGCGCGGGCGCCGCGCAGGCGCAAAGCACGAATTTCATTGGTTTGGGCGTCGGCGTGGTGCCGGTGTATGAGGGGTCGAGCTCGTATCGCGCCTTGCCCGTGCCGCTGTTCAACTACCATTCCGGCAATTTCTTCATCACGCCGCGCATGGGCTTGCCGGCCATGGGCTTGAAGACGTCGCTGGCGCCCGACGTGGACGCGGGCGTCTTCGTCGGCATGAGTCTGGGCCGCAAGGCAGACGACGCCGACCGCACCAAGGGATTGGACGACATCAAATTCCATGGCGCCTACGGGGCCTATGTGGAATGGCGGCCGGGCCGGTACTCGCTGGGGGCGGGCTACAAGCAGGCCGCGCGCAGCGGCTACGGCGGCACGCTGGAATTGCGCGCGTCGTATGCCGCGTTGAAGACGGATGACCACACGGTGCAGGTCGGTGTGCGCACGGAATGGGCCAACCAG
>CAJYKY010000369.1 GCA_913775005.1 uncultured Achromobacter sp. | reverse complement strand
GCCATTTTTCATGGGGCCGAGCTCCGAGAAGTGCGCGCCCACCACGCGTTTGCCGGACGCGTCCAGAAAACCATATTTGCCGTAGTTGGCGCTGTAGGGCACGACGCCTTCGCTGGCGTGCTGGTATTCCACTGGATAACGGCCTGGCAACCGCGCGATCTCGCGGCCTTGCAAGTCCGTCATCAACGAGCCCTTATCGCTGTCGTCGCTGAACAGCACGCGCTGCATCGACGCCAGTGGGAAGCCGTCGCCAAACTTTTCCAGCACGGTCTTGCCGGTCTGATCGATCACGCGATAGCCCGGCCCGGCATTGGCGCGCGCCAGCCCCTCGGGCTGCACGAAGAAGGGGTTGAACTCGCCATACAGCGCGGCCACCTTCAGGTTGCCGCGCGCGTCGATCGCGCCTTCGCGCTCGTCTTGGCGGATGATCAACCAATCTCCATACTGTTCCTTGCTTTCCGGGCGGCCCTGCGACACGCGCGTGCCTTTGCCTTGCGCGTCGAAAAGCATGGCGCCGCCGTCGGCCAACGTGCCCAGATAACGCCCGCCGGCAAGCTTGTCGGGCTTGCCAAAAATGGTGTCGCTGCTTTTGCCGGTGCGCAGGTTCAGCAGCTTGTAGGGGGTGCTGCCATAGCCGCCCGCAGCGCCTTTGCTGTCCGGGTCGGGAACCAGCATGAAGCCGTTGCCCAGGTATTCCAGTTCATAGCTGCTGTCGCGCGTGGCGGGCACGATCCATTTGCCTTCGCGGTTGATGACGCCCCAGCGGCCGTTGTGCTGCACGCGGGTCCAATCATCTTCAAACGGTTCGATGCGATCGAACTCCGGCTTCAGCACCGGCGCGGCGCGGCGCACGTTCCACAGGCCCCAGCGGCGTTCGCGGTTTTCATCCGGGCTTTGGTAGAACAGCAGGTCGCCATCGGGATCAGCCCCGCCCGCGTTGACGTTGTCGGGGATGTGCACGGGCTTGCCGTTCGCGTCGATCAGCAGCGACTCGCCTTGCAGCATGTCGCGCGTGCGCGCCCAGGTGTAGGCACCGCTGAACGCGCGCATCCGGTCGTACTCAGGCGGCACGACCCAGGCGCCCGTCGCGTCGATGGCGCCGACCTTGCCCTTTGGCGTGTTCACCACCAGCGGCATCGTTGCACGGTAGGTGTCGATGTTGGCCCATTCGGGGTTCGACACGATCTTGCCGTCGGCCGTCAGAATGGCCAAGGGTTGCGAATAGTCTTCCGGGCGCAACAAGGCCAAGGGCAGGCCCGGCACCTCGGCGTTCTCATCGGCGCGGCGGCTGGGCGAGAACGTGTTGAGCGTATAGCTGCGCAGACGTGCGAGCGTGTCCGCGTCGAGCAGCGCACGGCCGTCGCGGTCAAAGACCTGCGCGAGCGTGTTGGCGTCACCGGCGTCCGTCATGTCTTGCGGGGCATCGGTGGTGAGGTAGGCGGCGTCGGCCACTTCGGCGTCGGCGGCGGGCTGGGCGGTAGCGTCCGCAGTGGCGGCTTCGGCGGCCGCAGCGGTGGCGCCGTCGGCCACGGCGGCATCAGCGCTCGTGCCGTCGATCGGCGCGGAGGCGTCCGAAGCCATGTCCTGAGCTTGCGCGTCGTCCGCCGGGGCCGGCGTGGGTACGTTGGATACCGTCGTGGCTGCGATATCGGTGGCCACATCGGTGGCCACATCGGCGGCGGCATCCGCCGCCATATCCACATTGCCGTCCGACGCTTCGGCCTCGACCGGCGCTTCGGTGTCGTCCGCGGAGGTGGCGCGCGCGTCATCGCCGGGCTGAGCAAGGGGCGCGCCGTAGACCCACGCGCGGCCTTGTTCGATCTCGATGCGGCCCCCGCGCAGCGTCAGCCATTCCTGCTTGCCTGAAGGGCTGATCAACAGCGTCTTCGAATGACCGGTTACATAGCGCCAGCCGTCGCGCTCTTGCACGCGCGCGTAGGGCGTGGCGAAGACGTGCACGGGCTTGAGGCTGCGATCCAGCAGCGTGTGCTGGCCGCTGCCCCGTGACACCAGCCACAAGCCGGGCGCGGCCTGCTGCACGTTCTCGTGCCGCTCTTCCGACAGGTCCTTGCCTTGCGGATTCACGAAGGCCCAGCCGTCGTTGCGACGCACGGCGATCACATCGCCATCGCGCAGCGGCGCTTCAAGGGAACGCAGCACGTCCGGCGCCACGGCCCAATGGCCGTCTGCATCCATCAAGCCCCACCAGCCGCCATAGCGGGATCCCCGCATCTGCGCGGGCAGAAAGCGTCCCGTGGGCGCACCCACGGCCATCACGCCGGCAGGCAGGTTCGCAGCGCTGCCGGTGGCGGTGTTGATCAGACGCGGCGGCGTCGGCACTTCCATCGACGCGAGTTTTTGCCCCGGCATGAAGCCCCAGGTGCGCGTGCCCAGTTCAAACGTCTTGATCACCTTGCCCTGGCGGTCGATCAGCACATCGTGGTCGTCCTCTTCGGCCAGCGCTGTGCCCTCGGCATTGAAGCCGGTGGCTTCGGTAAAGCGGGGCGCGATGACCCATTTGCCCTGGGTGTCGATGTAGCCCCACAAGCCGCCTTGGCTGGCGGCGGCCAGACCGTTTTGAAACGGCTTGGCGTCCGAATAGGCCGGCATGATCGCCATGCGGCCTTGCTTGTCGATGTAGCCCCAGACGCCGGCTTCGTCGTTGCGCGATCCGGTCAGCACGGCCGCCAGGCCTTCGCTATATGACTGATGGCAATAGGTGTCGGTGGCTTGGCCGTAGTAGCTGGCGCCGCAACGGTCCAGCCAGGAATCGGCCTGCGCCGTCGTGGCGGACAGGGCAGGCAAGGCCAGTGCAATCGCCAAGGCCAGGGGCTTGAACGCCACGCGTTTGAACGGTGTGCTCATCGTGCGCGGGCGCGGAGGTGAACCGCGAGTCGGGGATAGCCAAGGCGGGCGTGCCACATGGTCGATTGCCTGCGAAGAAAAATGGGGAAGGCAGCACTGTAACTAGCAGTAGCAGGCAATGACGCGGCAAATGTAACGATAGAAAACGAAGCGTTAACAGCGAGGCCTTTTCAACTCTTCCATCAGTGCTCGCATTCCGCCTGAGCATGCAGCGGGCAAAAAATAATCAGTTGAAGCGCGCCTGCGCTGCCTCTGTAATAGGCGCATCGCATCTGGCCCGCCACGGCGCCGAGCCTGCCCAGGAGGTTCACCATGTTGTCATCGTCTGCCCAGCCTTCCCCGGATGTCTCGCGCCTGTGGCTGCTGGTGCTGGCCGGGGGCATTGTCATGGGCCTGGCGCTGGGTGTGCGTCATGTGCAGGGCCTGTTCCTGCTGCCCGTCTCGATGGACCGGGGCTGGAGCCGCGAGACCTTCGCCATCGCCCTGGCCGTGCAGAACCTGACGTGGGGCATCGTGCAGCCGTTCACCGGCATGGTTGCCGACCGCTACGGCTCGGCCAAGGTCATCGCGGGCGGGTTGGTGTTTTACGCGCTGGGGCTGGTGGGCATGGCGTTTGCCACCACGCCCGCCGCCTTCATGCTGACGGCGGGCGTGTGCATTGGCGTGGCGCTGTCTGGCACCGCCTTCGCGGCCATCTATGGCGCGTTGAGCCGGCTGGTGCCGCCCGAGCGGCGCGGTTGGGCGTTGGGCGTGGCGGGCGCGGTCGGGGGGCTGGGCCAATTCATCATGGTGCCCACGGCGCAATGGCTGATCGGCGGGTGGGGCTGGGTCAGCGCGTTGTTGGTGTTCGCGCTGGTCCTCGTCATCGTGCTGCCGCTAGCCCGGCCCTTGCGTGAATCCGCCTTCGCTGCGCAACAGTCCGCCGCTGCCGACGCGGGCCTGACGATGCGCGCAGCGATTGCCGAAGCCTTTCATCAGCCCGGGTTCTGGCTATTGAACCTGGGCTTTCTGGCCTGTGGTTTCCAGCTGGCGTTCATCGGTACGCATCTGCCCGCGTATTTGATGGACAAGGGCATGCGCGCGGCCGACGCGGTGGCCGCGCTGGCCATCATCGCGCTGACCAATGTCATGGGCACGTATGTGTGCGGCATCCTGGGCGCGCGCCATCGGCGCAAGTATCTGCTGGCAGGCATCTATCTGGTGCGGACGGCGGCCATCGCGCTGTTCCTGCTGTTGCCGCTGTCGTCGTGGACGGTCTACGCCTTCGCGGCCGTGATGGGCTTCGTGTGGTTAGGCACGGTGCCGCTGACCAACGGCCTCGTCGCCCAGGTGTTCGGCGTGCGCTACCTGACGACGCTGTTCGGCTTTGTATTCTTCGGCCATCAGCTGGGTTCGTTTCTGGGCGTGTGGCTGGGCGGCGTGGTGTTTGAAGCCACGCATTCCTATGACCTGATCTGGGTGGGCGCGATGGCGCTGGGCGTGTTGTCGGCCGTGCTGCATTGGCCGATCGATGATCGCCAGATCGTGCGTACCCGCAGCGTCAGCGTGGCGGGCTAAGCCGCTTCAGGCCGCCCGGTGCTGCGTGCCCGCGCCCATCGTGATGTGCAGCATCCGACAGGGTTCCATTACCTTGACGGTGTGCCACACGCCCTTCGGAATCACGTAGGCGTCGTCGGCCAGCATCTTCACGATCTGAATGCCCGTGGGCCACTCCAGATGCAGTTCGGCAGCGCCCGCCATCAGCCGCACGATTTCATCTGCCTGCGGGTGCATCTCCCATTGCGGCCAGTCCGAGGCGAAGGAGTATTCCGACACCAGCCAGCCGCGCCCGTATTGATCAAGCTGGTCCGGGGGCTGCGACCAGAATGCGTCCCCGCCCACAACCGTTGACGCGACGCCGTCGGCGTTCAGCAAAACATAGTGCGATGACAGATCGGTAGCCATGGTGCACATCCTTGTGTAAGGGCTGGCGGACATCGTAACGCGGCGGGTCGATTCTGGCTGCAAGACGCGCGTCAATATGACGCCATGCGCGCGGCGCAAAGCGATATCATGTCGCCCATCACCAATCATCACGGGACAGGCGATGAGCCAGGGGTTCGATGGGGTTCGGCCCGCGTCGGAATCGTCGATCGAGATCGGCTTTTTCTATCAGGGCAGGCATTGCGTGGAGCGCATCCGCGTCAAGCCCACCGCCGCCAATCTCAAGCGCGCGGCTGACCGGCGCGCCGCCATTGTCGCGGCGATTGCCCGCGGTGATTTTGATTACGACGCTGAATTTCCCAAACGCGGCACGCCGCCCACGCCTACATAGGGACCCGCATGACGAGCAACACGCAGTTGGAAGTCAATGTTCTGACCCCGCAGGCGTTCAGCGCCTACGGCTGGATGTTGGGCAAGCCGATGCCAGATGGCAATGGCGTGCCGCTGTTCTCGAACCCCGCCACGGATTTCTGGCAAGAGCACGTGTTCAACACGGGCGCGGGCGGCGATGCCGAGCTGCTGTGGGTCAACTACCGCAGCCCGTCCACCGAAGTCGCCAGTTTGGAAAAGCACCTGCTGACGCAACAGGCCATCGTGCCGCTGACGGGCGAGATCGTGCAGGTCGTGGCGCAAAGCGCTTCCGACGGCAGCCCCGACTTGGCCACGCTTGCCGCGTTTCGCATTCCGCAAGGCCAGGGCATCTGCATGCGGCCAGGGTGCTGGCATGCCACGCGCGTCATCGATGACGAGGTCACGTGCCTGATGCTGACGCGGCGCTCCACTACGGTGGATCTGATTCAACACCTGACGACGGATGCGCGCGCATCGGAAAGCGCGATTGTCGCGATACCACCGCAGCAGCTGGAAGATTTGTCGCAGGCGGCGCAGGCCGTGGATGCCTGATCGCTGCGCGGTTCACCCGGCATGATCAGAGATCGGAAGAGCGTCGTGTAGG
>CAJYKY010000368.1 GCA_913775005.1 uncultured Achromobacter sp. | reverse complement strand
GTGCAGTCGCTGTACGACCAGACCGTGACTTTCCGCCTGAAGGAACTGCAAGCGGCCACCAAGGCCATCTACGATGCCGAAGCCAAACTGGGCGACAAGGCCAAGAGCGGCAAGGCGGCCGAGCTGCTGGCCCAAGCGCGCAAGCTGGCGTGGGCGCCGCTGATCGATGGCAAGAAGGCCGCTGACCCGGCGTTCCTGGCCATTTTTGCCGGCAACAAGAAAGACGCCGCCGTCAACCAGCAGATCACGCAGCTGGAAGGCGAGTGGAACGGCAAGTCCAAGGCGAACTACGAAGAAGCGGTGAAGCTGGCCAAACAGGCCGCGGCGCTCTAGGCCGCAACCCCGCGATAGCCCCGGCGCAAGCGGCGGACAACGCCGCCCCGCGCCGGGCGCCCTCCCCTGGCAACACTTTCGGGAATCTCGATGAATTCTTCGGGCCACTCACGCCTGCCCGCCGGCCCCGTCATGGTGGCGCTGCTGGTGTTCGGCTTCTTGCTGCTGTTCCTGGCCATACCGGTAGGCACGGTGTTCTACAGCGCCTTCGTGAATGCCGACGGCAGTTTCACGATGGGCCACTTCGGCGCGTTCTTCAACCAGCCGCTGATGCAGGAAGCGTTTTTCAACAGCCTGTATGTGGCGGGCTGGTCGGCGCTGCTGGCCTCGCTGATCGCCGTGCCGCTGGCGTACTTCACCGTGCGTTTCGATTTCCGGGGCGCGCTGATCATCCAGACGCTGGGCGTCCTGCCGCTGATCATGCCGCCGTTCGTCGGCGCGGTGGCGATGCAGCTGATCTTCGGGCGCTCGGGCAGCGTCAACCTGCTGCTGAACGATTGGTTCGGCTTCACGATTCCGTTCATGGAAGGGTTGAACGGTGTCATCTTCGTGGAAGCGCTGCACTACTTCCCGTTCATCCTGATGAACCTTGTGGTGGCGCTGCGCAATATCGACGGCGCCATGGAAGAGGCCGCCATCAACCTGGGATCTCGCGGCTTCCGGCTGTTTCGCCGGGTGATCTTTCCGCTGGCGCTGCCCGGCTATGTGGCGGGCGCATCGCTGGTGTTCGTCAAGGTGTTTGACGACCTGGGCACGCCGCTGGTGCTGGGCACCACCAACATGCTGGCGCCGCAGGCTTATCTGCGGATTACGCAGGTGGGGTTGGAAGACCCGCTGGGCTATGTGATCAGCGTGATCATGATCGCGTTTTCGATTCTGGCGCTCTGGTTATCTGCGCGCGTGTTGAAAGGCCGCGACTACTCCACGCTGCAAAAGGGCGGCAATTCCATTCAGAAGCGCAAGCTGGGGCCGGTGGAAAGCGTGCTGGCCTATGGCTGGATCATTCTGGTGTTGCTGCTGGTGCTGTCGCCGCACATGGGCGTCCTGCTGTTGTCGCTGGCCAGCGTCTGGAGTTTTGCGCCACTGCCGGATGGCTACACGCTGGCGCATTATTCAGCGGTGTTCTCAGAATCCCAGGGCATGATCGCCAACACGCTGCTCTATTGCGGGCTGGCGGCGGGCGTGGACGTCATCATCGGCACCGCCATCGCGTACCTGATGCTGCGCACCCGTCTGCCCGCACGGCAATGGCTGGACTTCATGGCGTCGGCGGCGCTGGCGATTCCGGGCATCGTGCTGGCGATCGGCTTTCTGCGCACCTTCCGGGGTATCGAGTTGCCGGGCACCGGCACCTTGCTGACGTCGTCGTGGATCATCATCATGATTGCGTATTCCGTCAGGCGGCTGCCGTACGCGCTGCGCTCTTGCGTGGCGTCGCTACAGCAGATCAACGTGTCGCTAGAAGAGGCGGCGCAATCGCTGGGTGCGACCCGCATGAGCACGATCCGGCGCGTCGTCGTGCCCTTGATGGCGGGCGGCATGCTGGCGGGTTTTGTCACCAGCTTCGTGACGGCCGCCGTGGAACTGTCTGCCACCATCATGCTGGTTACCAAAGACAGTCAGGCGCCCATGAGCTACGGCATCTATCTGTATATGCAAAGCGCGGCGGGCCGGGGGCCAGGCGCCGCGCTCGGTGTGCTGGCGGTGGCCGCGGTGGCCATCGGCACTTACGTATCGCACCCGCTGGTAGAGCGCGCCCAATCGCGCCAGTGCCCAGCACGCAATGAAGGGGAATCCGCATGAAGAAGGTCAGCGTTGAATGCCGCAACATCCGCCTGTCGTATGGCAAGACCGAGGTGCTCAAGGACGTCAACATCCATATCGAGCCGGGTGAATTCTTTGCGTTGCTGGGGCCATCGGGTTCGGGCAAGTCCACGCTGTTACGCCTGATTGCCGGATTCAACCGGCACAGCGCCGGACAGTTGCTGGTGGATGGCAAAGACATCAGCGGCATCGCGCCGTGGGACCGCAACATCGGCATGGTGTTCCAGAACTACGCGCTGTGGCCACACATGACGGTGTGGGACAACGTGGCCTTTGGGCTGGTGGAACGCAAGCTGCCCAAGGCCGAAATCCGCGCCAAGGTGGAAGCGGCGCTGGAGCTTGTCGGCCTGTCGCAATATGGCAAACGCCGGCCCAATCAACTGTCGGGCGGCCAACAACAGCGTGTGGCGCTGGCGCGCACCATCGTCATCGAACCGCAGGTGCTGCTGCTGGATGAGCCGCTGTCCAACCTGGACAAGAAGCTGCGCGTGCAGATGCGCCAGGACTTGCTGAGCCTTCAACGCCGCCTGGGCATCACCACCATCTTCGTCACGCACGACCAGGAAGAAGCCATGACCACGGCGGACCGAATGGCGGTGCTGGACCATGGCGTCGTGCAGCAGATCGGCGCGCCCAGCACGCTGTTCGACTACCCGGTGAACCGCTTCGTGGCCAACTTCGTGGGCACGATGAATGTGCTGGAAGGCAATGTGCGGGAACGCACCAGCGGCAGCGTCGTGCTGACCGTGGACGGCGTGGGGGATCTGCATCTGCCGCTGACGGCCGAGGCACCCACGGCGACTCGGCTGGCGGCCAGCTTCCGGCCGCACACCGTGCAGATCGAAATGGCCGATGGCCTGGGCGACGCGCGCTATGTGTGGCTGCCGGGCATCGTGGAAAGCAGCGAGTTCCTGGGTGAATTCACGCGCTATCAGGTGCTGGTGGGCGAACAGCGGCTGACGGCGGATCAATCCCATCTGGCGGGCCTGTCGCCCTTCCCGACCGGCGCTCCGGTTTCCATCGGGCTGGAACCTACCCAGGTGCGGCTGCTGGCGGCCTAAACTTGCCGCCATGGAAATCTATCAGATCCGCGCCTTCGTCACCGTCGCCCGCCTGGGCAACCTGACGAAGGCGGCCGACGCGCTGTCTTTGACGCAACCCGCCGTGACGGCGCAGATCAAGGCGCTGGAACAAAGCCTGGGCGTGGCGCTGTTCGATCGCAGCGGCGGACGCCTGGCGCTAGCCAAGGCGGGCGAAGTACTGCTGCCCACGGCCGAATCCTTGCTGGTGCTGGGGGCGCAGCTCAAGTCGGAAGCGCAGCAATTGCAGGGCAGCCTGCATGGCGTGGTGGAACTGGGCGTGCCCAGCGAGAAGCCGGATTTTCTGCGCCTGGGCGAGCTGGCCTCGGAAGTTACCCAGCGCCTGCCGCTGGTGGAGCTGAAAACGCAGACCTTGCCTGCGGCCACGCTGGCCGAACATGTCAGCACCGGCCGTCTGCCCGCGGCGCTGACCATCGCTGCCAACCCGCCGCGCGGCGTGTTGTGGCTGCCCTTGCGCAGCGTGCGTTACCGCATCGCCATGCCGCGCGAACATGGCGCCGTGCTCAAGCGCGGCGGCTGGCGCGAAGTGTCGCAACTGCCGTGGCTGGACGGCCCGTCCGGCAGCCACACGCATCTGCTGCTGCGCGACATGTTCGAACGCCACGGCCTGTCGCCACGCGTCGTGATGCAAAACGATGATCAGGCCAACCTGGATGCGCTGGTACGCGCTGGCGCCGGCTGCGCCTTGCTGCGCGAAGAAACCGCGCTGGCGGGCGCGGCGTCCAACGATTTCATCGTCTGGGGCCAGGCGCGGGTGGACGCCATGCTAGGCTTCATCCTGCCTTACGAGCGCGCTAGCGAGCCCGCGCTGGTCGCGTTAAGCTCGATCATTCAAACCATCTGGAAGCCGCGCGCGGCCATTACGCCACCGCAGCTTTAAGTCTTATTCCCCGTATCACGATCCCCAATGACTGAAATCTGGTTCATCCGCCATGGCGAAACCGACTGGAACCGCCAGCGCCGCCTGCAAGGCTGGAAAGACATCCCCCTGAATGAATTCGGCGTGAACCAGGCAAGCCTGCTGGCCGCCCGCCTGCGTGAAGAAGCCCGCCACACGCCGATTCACGCCATCTATAGCAGCGACCTGCAACGCGCCCACGCCACCGCCGTGCCGGTGTCCGAACAACTGGGCCTGCGTGTACGTGTGGAACCGGGCATCCGCGAACGCGGCTTCGGCGTGCTGGAAGGCTTGGACCACGAACGCATCGACGTGCTGGCCCCCGAGGCCGCCGCTGCCTGGAAAAGCCGCGACCCCTTGCGGGCGCTGGACGGCGGCGAAACGCTGGGTCAGTTCCAGTCGCGCGTCGTGTCTACCGTAGACGATATCGCCAGCCGCCACGACGGCGAACGCATCCTGATGTTCACGCATGGTGGCGTGCTGGACATCATCTGGCGCCACGCGTCGGGCGTGCCGCTGAACGCGCCGCGAGACGCTGCGTTGCTGAACGTCAGCATCAACCGGGTGGGCGTACAGGGCCGCAAGTGGGAAGTGCTGGATTGGGGCGATGTGGGCCATATCGCCGATGAAGTCGGCGACGACGTGGTGCCGTAGGGCGTAGGCCTACTCGGCCTTGCGCGGTTTGCGCGGCGCATCGCGCGCCAGCTTGTCGTACACCGCGTTGGGCAACAGGCGCATCAGTTTGGCCACGATGCCCATCTGCCAAGGAATCACCTTGTACGACACGCCCCGGTCAATCGACCGCTGGGCGCGCTGCGCAAAGGCATCGGCTTCCATCAGGAAGGGCATGGAATAAGGGTTCTTCGCCGTCATGGCCGTCTTGATGTAGCCCGGCGCAATGGTCACGACGCGGATATTGTCTGCCGCCAATTCCAGCCGCAGGCTTTCGCAATACGTCACCACCGCCGATTTCGAGGCGCTGTACGCGCCCGCCCCGGGCAAGCCCCGCACACCCGCCACGCTGGCGATGCCCACCAGACGCCCCGATCTGGCCGCGCGCATCGCGCCCACGAAGGGTTCAAAGGTGGCGACCGTGGCCAGCAAGTTCGTATCGACAATCGCCTTGAAGACGTCGTAGTCCTCGCCGTGCTCGGTCAGCGTGCCGGCGCTGATGCCAGCGCTGGCGATGACCACATCCACCCTGCCCTGGCAGAACGCAATGAAATCGGCCGCTGCCGCATGCAGCGCGGCGCGGTCGCGCACGTCTACCGCGTAACAGCGATGATTGCCTGGCAGGCTGGACGCCAATTCATGCAGAGCCTCTTCGCGCCGGCCCAACAGGCCCAGCGTGGCGCCCGAGGCGGCGTATTGCTGCGCCAGCGCGCGGCCCAGGCCGCTGCTGGCGCCTGTGATAAAGACTCGGTTCATGGATCGTCGTGGCTGGTAAAGGGTCGCGAATCGCAAGACGCGATTGGCACATCGCAGAAAAGAAAAAGGGCGACCCTTTTTCAAGGGCCGCCCCGGCATCCTACATTAAGCGGCGGACAAGTGGCGGGTGACGCCCGCGCACTTGCCGCGCTTCGGCGTTAAGCCTTGGCCAGCGATGCGTGCAGATCCTGCAACGGGTACACCTGCAAACCCAGGCCCTGACGCAGATACTGCATGCCTTCCACCGCAGCGCGGGCGCCAGCGATGGTGGTGAAGAACGTGACGCGGGCCGCCAGCGACTGCGTACGGATCGTGCGCGAGTCGACGATGGCGTTGCGGCGTTCTTCAACGGTGTTGATGACCAGCGCGATCTCGCCGTTCTTGACCATGTCAACGATGTGCGGACGGCCTTCGGTGACCTTGTTCACCACTTGCACCGGAATGCCGGCGGCTTCGATCTCGGCCGCCGTGCCGCGCGTGGCGACCAGCTTGAAGCCCAGCGCATGCAGGCCGCGCGCCACTTCCACGGCGCGGGGCTTGTCCTGGTTCTTCACGCTGATGAACACCGTGCCGGATTCCGGCAGGCGCACGCCCGCAGCCAGCTGCGACTTCACGAAGGCTTCGCCGAAGCTCGTGCCCACGCCCATCACTTCGCCGGTCGACTTCATTTCCGGACCCAGGATGGTGTCCACGCCCGGGAACTTCACGAACGGGAACACGGCTTCCTTGACCGAGAAGTAAGGCGGCACGACTTCCTTGGTGATGCCCTGGGCCGCCAGCGTCTGGCCGGCCATGGCGCGCGCGGCGATCTTGGCCAGCTGCAAGCCCGTGGCCTTGGACACGTACGGCACCGTGCGCGAGGCGCGCGGGTTCACTTCCAGCACGTAGACGTCGCCGCCTTGAATGGCGAACTGCACGTTCATCAGGCCGCTGACGTTCAGCGCCTTGGCCATCATCGTGGTCTGGCGCTTGATTTCAGCGATGACCTCCGCCGACAGCGAGTAAGGCGGCAGGCTGCAAGCCGAGTCGCCCGAGTGCACGCCCGCTTGTTCGATGTGTTCCATGACGCCGCCAATGAAGACGGTTTCGCCATCGGCCAGGCAGTCCACGTCGACTTCGGTGGCGTTGTTCAG
>CAJYKY010000367.1 GCA_913775005.1 uncultured Achromobacter sp. | reverse complement strand
GGACATCGATGCGGCCGTGCTCGGCGGCGATGCGTGCATACAGCGCGTCAAGCTGTTCGGGGCGCGTGGAATCGACATTCACGCCGGTGGCGTTGCCCACTTGGGCGACCGCCGCGTCCAGCTCCGCCTGGCGGCGGCCGGTCAGATACACGTGCGCGCCCTCCTGTGCGAAACGCGTGGCGGTGGCCAGGCCGATGCCCGAGGTGCCGCCGGTAACGACTGCGATTTTGTTGTGAAGTTTGCCGTTCATGTGATGCTCCATCAGGTGTTTGGTTGCGATGGAAGAATCGTATCGACGCTGGCGACTTTTCAAAATAGAATTGCCCGCAATTCATTGTTTCAAAAATGAAATGAACAAGTTTCCCGATTTTGAAGGCCTAGCCATGTTCGCCAAGGTGGCCGAAGAAGGCTCGTTCGCCGCCGCCGCGCGTTTCATGGGCGTGTCGGTGCCCACGGTGTCGCGCGCCGTGGCACGGCTGGAAGAGCGGCTGGGCGGGCGCCTGATCAACCGCAATTCGCGCCAGTTGTCTCTGACAGAATTCGGCCACAGCATGGCCGCCAAAGCGGGCGATCTCTACCGCCAAGCCGAAGAAGCGGAAAGCGCTGCGCAAGAACAATCCGTGCAGCCGCGCGGCCAGGTGCGGCTGGCGGTGCCGATGTCGTTCGGCGTGCGGTGGGTGGCGCCGTTGATGCCGCTACTGATCGACAAATACCCCGGCCTGTCCATCGACCTGCACTTGTCGGACGCCCCGGTAGACCTGATCGCCGACGGCTTTGACGCCGCGCTCAGAATCGCCGCGCTGCCCGATTCGTCACTCGTCGCCCGCCGCCTGTGCGCCGTCACACAATTCCTGGTGGCCGCGCCCACGTACCTGGCCCGCCACGGCCGCCCCGAACACCCCCGCGACCTCGCAGGCCGCCCCTGCCTCAGCTACGCCTACCGCGCGCGCAGCCAGGTTTGGCGCTTCACCCATGAAAGCGGCGAGCAAGAAGACGTAACCCCAAGCGGCCCGCTGCGCGTGACCAACTCAGAAGCCATGATCCCGGTCCTGCTGGCCGGCCAGGCCATCTCGGAACTGCCCGAATTCATGGCAACGGAATACCTCACCGACGGCCGCCTGGAACGCCTGCTACCCGACTGGAGCCTGACACGCGGCGGCCTGTACTTCGTAACCCCCTCGGCAAAAAGCCGGCCCGTGAAAATCCGCGTACTCTCCGATTTTTTTGCCGAGCATCTGGGCAATCCGGTTTGGAAGTGGCCTCGGCCCAATAAGGAGACATAAAAAAATGAAAGACAACGCATATCGCGCGCGGATGGTGGCCGAGTTGATGGTCACGGATCTGGCGCAGAGCCGGAAATTCTGGATCGACCTTTGTGGCTTCGAAGTGGTGTATCAGCGCGAAGCCGAAGGCTTCCTGTTTCTGGATCGGGAAGGCGCCCAGTTCATGCTGGAAGAGATCCGGGGTGATGACGGCTGGATCACTGGCGCGCTCGACGCGCCGCTCGGGCGCGGCATCAATTTCGAAGTCAAGGTGACGTCGATCGATGCGCCGTGCCAACGGCTGCGGGCGGCGGGATGGCCGCTGTACCGGCAGCCGGAGGAACGCTGGTATCGAAACGGCGCTATCGAAATCGGCGTCAAGCAATTCCTGGTGCAGGATCCGGACGGATATCTGTTGCGCTTTTCCGAATGGATCGGAGACCGCCCATGCGCTGCGTGACTCCACATCGCAGCCTGACCTCACCTCGCAGCCTGACCTCATGTCGCGGCTTGACCGCCCTGCTGACCGCTGCCCTCGTCAGCGCCGCGTTCTTCAGCCGCCCTGCGCAATCCCAACCACGGCCCGCCCCCATGGTGCAGGCGGGCGAAGGCCGTCCTTATGAGATCGCGGGCAGCGAGGTCTGGGACGTGCCGGACCCGGTGTCGGGCCGGGGCTATCAGGTCTTTATTGCCCTGCCCCCGTCTTATGCCACCCAACCGCAGCGCCGTTACCCGGTGCTGTATGTCACCGATGCCGACTACGCGTTTCCGATCATCCGTCAGTTGGGCCGGCGCCTGAACGTGGAAGGGCCGAAGGTGGATGAGTTCATTCTTGTCGGCCTGTCGTACGCTAAAGGCGAAGACGGCGGAGTCAGCCGGCAGCGCGATTACACGCCCACGCCGAATGGTCCAAGCACCGCGCCCGCCAACGCCATTCATGGCCAGGCGCGTGCGTATCAGCAGTATCTGCGTGATGAGGTCAAACCCTTCATTACCGGCCGCTATCGCACGGACCCGGCCAACACCCTCTTCCTGGGCCATTCGTATGGCGCGTTGCTGGGCGCGCAAATCCTTTTCACGGAACCCGCGCTGTTCAGCGGCTACGTCCTGGGCAGCCCGTCGCTCTGGTACGACAAGCGGCATGCGCTGACGCTTGAGGCACGCTACGCCAAGCAGCATCAGGACCTGAAGGCGAAGGTGTTTATGTACGTGGGCGCTTTCGAAGCGCTGCGTAAAGGCGACCCGCGCTATAACCAGACGGTGGACATGGTGGCCGACAACCGGGCGTTGGAAACAGCGTTGCTAAGCCGCAAGTATCCCGGCCTGACGCTGCGGTCCGAGGTCTTGAATGACGAAGACCACCTCACCGTTGCGCCGCGTGGATTCATGCACGCGTTGAAGTATCTGCTGCCTGCGCGCTAGTCGCTGAAACGCCTCTTGCCTTGCATCTCGAACGACTACGCAGCAATTTGAGCTTGATTCTCATTTGCATGTATACTCGCCGCCGTCCGGTGACCTGCACCGGCTTCGAAGGCAAGGCCGCCGTGGTTGTTCGCTATTACCGAGAACTGCTCAAGTTTCTGCACCGGTCCGTCAACGACAGCGATGTCGCGGCGGATCTGGCTCAGGAAAGCGTTGCGCGTGTCTTGGCGGTGCAGCAGTCCGGCCAGGCCGTCGCAGAGCCGCGCGCTTTGCTGTACCGCACCGCGCGCAATCTGGTGATCGACCAGCATCGCCGCGACAGTGTGCGCGGCCAGTCCGTTGCGCTGGACGACGAGGCGGCGGTGCAGCCGTATCTGACCGCCCCACAAGCGCACGAACCCGAGACCGCCGCCATATCCGCGCAGCACACGCTGGCGTTGCTGAGCGTCATCGGCGCGCTGCCCCTGCGTTGCCGCGAAGCCTTCATCCTGCATAAATTCGATGGCCTGCCGCAAGCCGAGGTTGCCCGCCAGATGGGTATTTCGCTGACCATGGTCGAGCGCCACATCAAGACCGCGCTGCTGGCGTGCCGCCGCTGCCAGGACGGTGATGCCACGAAGGAGACGCGATGACGCCCGCTCCGCTTCCCGAACGCCCTGACCTGGACGCCGAAGCGCTCGACTGGTTCGTGCGTTGCGGCGACGCGCCTAC
>CAJYKY010000366.1 GCA_913775005.1 uncultured Achromobacter sp. | reverse complement strand
ATGCGCGCTTCCACCGCCAGCGACAGGAAGTCTCGCGCGGAATACTCCAGCGCTTCGGGCGGCAGATCGGGATCAGCCGGCATGTCGTAATGCTGGATGGGCGCAGGCGTGAAAGAGTGGCCGCTCTCGATGGTTTCCGATACGGCCTTGAAGGCGACCCAGGTGCCGGCGTAGCGCGACAAAGCCCAGCCCCACAGCGCGAAGGTCTCGTACTCATCGATCGATGTAGGATGCACGATGGGCATCTGCCAGCCAATCAGCGAGGCCTCGCTGGCATGCGGAATCGACGAGGACACGGCGGTGTGGTCATCGCCTACCACCACCAGCACGCCGCCGTTGCGCGAAGCGCCCGCTGCGTTGCCGTGATGCAGCGCGTCGCCCGCGCGATCCACGCCGGGGCCTTTGCCGTACCACATGGCAAAGACGCCATCGACATTGCGGTCCGCGCGCACGCCGGCCTGCTGCGTCCCCATGACGGCGGTGGCGGCCATGTCTTCATTGATGCCGGGCAGGAAAGAGATCTGGCTCGCGTCCAGCGCCTTCTTCGCCTTCCACATCGCCATGTCGACGCCGCCCAGCGGCGAACCCCGGTAGCCCGACACGAAGCCTGCCGTGTTCAGGCCGCGCTCGCGGTCGACGCGGGCCTGCGTCAGCATGATCCGCACCAGCGCCTGCGTGCCCGTCAGGAAGATGCGGCCGGACTCGCGCGTGAGGTTGTCGGCAAGCTGATAGTCGAGGTCCAGCTGGGGTTCGGGGGCGGGAGTGCCGTCCATAATGAATGCTCCTGGTATTTCGCACCATGATAGGTTCGCCGGGCATCCGATTTATTGCGTTTTTGGATCGTGCTATCCCTATAATTCGCAATGAATATTTCGTGTTCGATAAAACCAGGAGACAAAGTGATGGACAAGACCGATATCGGCATCCTCAAGGCCTTGCAAGAGGATGGCCGGGCCTCGGCGCAGCAGCTGTCTGACAAGGTGGGCTTGTCGGCCGCGCCCGTCTGGCGGCGCGTGAAGGCGATGGAGGCCAGCGGCGTGATCCAGGGCTACAGCGCCCAGGTCGACCGCAGCAAGGTGGGCTTGGGCTGCATGTTTGCGCAGATCAGCCTTGAGCGGCATTCATCGAACACCGTCGAACACTTCGAACGTTCGGTGCGCGATGCGCCCGAGATCCTTGAATGCTATGCGGTCACCGGCGATTCGGACTTCCTGCTGAAGATCCTGGTGGAAAGCCCCGAGGCCTATGACCGCTTTCTGCACCGCTTCCTGTTCAACATGCCGGGCATCCGCCAGACGCGCACCATCGTCGCGCTGCGCGAGATCAAGCACGAGCAGCGCTTGCCCCTGTAAAGCCTCAGCGGCGTGCTCTCTATATATAGAGAGCACGCCAAGCGATGCCCATGCCCGCCCCGTGCGGGCGTTTTATTGGGGCTGGATGCCCGAGATGCGGATCCACTCTTTCCAGCGCGCGGTGTCTTCCTTCACGAACGCATCGAACTGCGTCACCCCCATCGATTCCGGGGTCAGACCCAGCGCGCGCAGCTTGTTGGCGGTGGTCTCGTCTTTGACGGCGGCCTGCATGTGCGCGTTCATCTGTTCGATGATCGCGGCGGGCGTGCCGGCCGGGGCCGACAGCCCCAGCCAGCCGGCCACGACGAAATCCGGGTAGTACGACGCCATGGTCGGTACGGTGGGCCAGGCCGGATGCGGCTTGGCGCCTGTGACGGCGATGGGAATCAGCCCCTTGCCGTCGATCTGCCCCATGGCGGTCAGATAGTCCACGAACGCAAAGCTGATCTGCTTGCCGCGCAGGTCCGTGATGATCTGTGTGATGTTCTTGTACGCCGCGCCCGAGATGTTGATGTTGGCGCGCTGCTTGAAAAGTTCAGACGGCACTTGCGACGACGAGCTGTAGTAACCGAAGAACACGTCGCCCGGGTGCTGCTTGGCGTATTCCACCAATTCCGGCACGGTGCGATACGGGCTGCCCGGCGCCACGACGCCGACGGTGCCGAACGTGCCCAGCAGGCCGACCTGGCGAAAATCTTTCTGCGCGTCGTAGGGCAGGCTTTTGTACAGGAACTGATTGGCTGCGTGCGTCGAATTGGTGGACAGCAAAAACGTGTAGCCGTCCGCTGCGGCGTTTTTCGACGCGTTGGTGCCCACGATGCCGCCCGCGCCGGGGCGGTCTTCCACCACGACCGTCTGGCCGGTTTTTTCACCCAGGTATTGCGCGAAGGTGCGCGCGGTAAGGTCCGCCGCGCCGCCTGGGGCAGACGGCACGATGATGGTGACGGGTTTCTCGGGCCAGCCGGCGGCCTGGGCTGACGCCATCAGCATCAGGCTGGCGCCGACGAGCGCCGGGCGAAATACGCGGGAAATGGACATGCTTGTCTCCTGATGCTTGCGGGGTTGCGGGCGTTTGGCGCGCGCTGTCGTTGTTGTGGTGGTGAAAGGATTGAGGTTGCGGTCTTGCTTGCGGTGGCCCGATTCAACCGAACTGCTGGCGATACCAGGCCAGGATGGCCGCCGCGCTGACCGTCCAGCTGTCCGCATACATCATGCAGTGCGGCTGCCCGGCAAGCACGGCATGCGCAAAGCCGTAGCGGCGCGCAATCGCCTGGTCCTGGCCGGGCGGGTGGCGGTCATGCGTGTCCAGCCCGGCTTCCAGGCACAGGCCCGGCACGTGGATGCGAGCGGCATCGACGGCCACGCGCAGCAAGTAGCGATCATTGAGCACCTGCGGGCTTTCGGCGTTCAGCCGTTGCGTGACGGCGCTGACATCGCGGTCCGGCGAGGTGACCAGAAAGCGTGCGCGGATTTCGGGTGCGCCGGGCGCGGCGCGCAGCGCGTCCACCGGCACGGCCGGCAAGCCGAGCGCGCCGGGCAGGTCACCGGGTGGCGAGGGCGCCATCAGCACGATGCCTGCGACGCAGCGCGTGGGGGTGGGCGGTTGTTCAGCGTCCGGATGCCGCGTCGCCAGCCGCTCTGCCGCCAACAATGCCGGCAAGGCGCCCATGCTGTGGCCGACCAGCACGACCGGGCCACCGATCGCCGCCACCGCGCTGACCACGTCCTCAGCCAGATCCGCAATCGTGGCGGACACGAAGGCCGCGTCCTGCGGCAAGCCGCCATGGCCGCGCAGATCCAGCGCGGCGCAACCCTGGCCCGCCTTGGCGAAGTAATCGAGGTAATGCGCATAGCACCACGCGCCGTGATAGGCGCCCGGCACGAACAGCAGGCTAGGCCGGCCGGCTTGCGGCGGGGCGCCGATCAGCAAGCGGCCCTGGCCAACGGCGCGAGCGGGCAGGCGGTCGGCCAGGCTGAAGTCCAGCGGGTCCGGCATCGTGGGGATGGCGGAGCCGGCCGGGCCGAACGCCGCGTTCGCGCCGGCGGGGCCAGCCGAGGCGACGGCGGCATGACGGGGGGGATAAGGGGAAGCAGTCATCTTGCGGCCATGTTAAGTGCCGCCCTATGATCAGAAAACTTTATTTTTCCTATGCTTTGATAAGTTCTACAAATCCGCAGAATCTCATCGCATTCCCGTCCCGCCCCGCGCTTGCCGCGTTCCCGTCATCGCCCTCCATGCCATCCCTGCCCGACCTGTCCATCACGCATTACCGCCACTTCCTGCTGGTGGCCGAGCTGCGCAGCTTTCGCGCTGCCGCGGCGCGGGCGTTCCGGTCGCAGCCCGCCTTGTCGCTGTCGATCCGCGAAATGGAACAGCGCCTGGGCCAGCCGCTGTTTGAACGCGGCAATCGCAATACGCTCACGCGCTTCGGGCAAGACTGCCTGCCGCTCGCGCGTGAACTGGTGGACCATCACGACCGTGTCGCAGGCGCGCTGGCAGGGCTGGCCAGCAATGGCGCCGGCACGCTGACGATGGCGTCCGTTGCGACCGTCGCCACGCATTGGCTGCCCGAACTGGTGGCGACGTATCGCGAACACTATCCGGCGGTGTCGCTGCGCCTGTTCGACGACAACTCCGAAGGCGTCGAGCGCATGGTGCTGGCGGGCGAAGCCGAACTGGGCGTGTGCAGCCCGGTGCTGCAAGACCGCCGCCTGACTTTCGAACCCCTGCTGCGTGATGCCTTTGGCTTGGTCTGCCACCGTGGCCACCCCTTGGCCCAGCGCAAGTCCGTCACCTGGCGCGAGATCGCTGGCCTGCCGCTCGTAGGCACGGTGGCGCATCGGCAACTGGCCGGCTATCCGCAGGCTGCGTTCATGATGGACCGGCAGGTGTTCGTGTCCAACATGATGTCGCTGCTGGCGATGCTTGAGCGCGGCGTGGGCGTGACCGTGCTGGCGCGGCTGGGCGTGCCGCCGGATTCCAAAGGCTTGGCTTTCGTGCCCTTGTCGCGGCCGCGCATCGAGCGTGAATTGGGCATCACGCGCCTGGCCGGTCGCAGCCTGTCGCCCGCTGCCGCACGCATGGAAGAAATGCTGCGCGCGAAGGCCGTGGGCGGTCGGCGCAGTGTCGTTTGAAACCAACGCATTCGTGCGTGTTCCGCGCCTAAAACCGGGG
>CAJYKY010000365.1 GCA_913775005.1 uncultured Achromobacter sp. | reverse complement strand
TGATGCTTGCGGCGCTGGCAGGCCCGGCGATGCACGCCTCTGCGGCGGGCACACCGGCGACACCTGCGGTGCCCGCCACGATCACGATGGTGGTGCCGTTTCCGCCTGGCGGCAGCAACGATGTCTTCGCCCGCGTGCTGGCCGAAAAGCTGGGCGGCCGCTTGTCCACGACCGTCATCGTTGAAAACCGCCCCGGCGCGGGCGGCGCGATTGGCGCGGAATACGTGGCTCGCGCGCCCAAGGATGGGTCGGTGCTGATGCTGTCGTCTTCCACGCTGACCACCAACGCCGCCGTGCAGACCAATCTGAAATACGACGTGGTGCAGAGCTTTGCGCCAGTGGCGATGCTGGCGCGCAGCCCGATGGCGCTGGTGGTGGGCAAGGATTCACCCTATCAATCCATGGCCGACCTGCTGGCCGCAGGCAAGAAGGAACCGGGCAAGCTGACCTACGGCAGTGCCGGGCTGGGTTCGGTCAACCAGATGGCCAGCGAAATCCTGGCCGGGGGCGAGAAGACAGCGTTCACGCACGTGCCGTACAAGGGCATGTCGCATGCCTTGAATGACCTGGCCGGTGGCCGGGTGGACTTTGTGATCGGCAGCTTTGCGTCGACGGCGTCGTTGCTCAAGGGCGGCAAGCTGCGCGTGCTGGCGGTGACGTCGCCCGAACGCTCGCAGTTCTATCCCGCGCTGCCCACCATCGGCGAAGGGCAGCCCGGCTATTCGGTAGAGCTGTGGTGGGGTGTGTTGGCGCCGGCCGGTACACCCGCGCCGCTGGTCGACAAGCTGAACGCCGAGATCCGCGGCATTGTGAACGATCCGAAGATGCGCGCCATGTTTGCCGAAGAAAGCGCCGTGCCGGCCGAGCTGACCGTGCCGCAGTTCACCGATCTGGTTCAGGCCGACGCCGCCAAATGGAAGCAGGTGGCGCGCGAACGGAACATTTCGATCCAGTGATGGCCCCATCCGCCACCCACCCCCAATAAGAGTTCAAGCATGAGAAGCAAACTGTTCGTTCCCGGCTCGCGTCCCGAGTTGTTCGCCAAGGCGCTGGCCGGCCCGGCCGACGCGCTGTCGTTCGATCTGGAGGACGCCGTGGCGCCGTCGCGCAAGCCTGAAGCGCGCGGCCATCTGGCGCAGTTGCTGGCGGGGCCGGACGCGGCGGCCTCGGGCAAGACGCTGATCGTGCGCGTCAACGCCTTGGACTCCGGCCATTTTCATGCCGATGTGCAGGCCGTGTTGCGGCCGGGGCTGCATATGGTGAACCTGCCCAAAGCCGAGTGCGAGGCGGACGTGGTGGCGGCGGCCAGTGCCATCGAACAGGCGCGCGCCGCCAACGGCGTGACGGAGCCGGTGGGGCTGCTGCTGAACATCGAATCTCCGCGCGCCTTGCGGCAAGCGGCCAGCCTGGCGGCCGCGCACCCCAGCGTGGTGGGTTTGCAGCTGGGGTTGGGAGATCTGTTCGAACCGGCCGGCATCGGCCGGCGTGAAGCGGCGGCGGTGCAGCAGGCCATGTTCGCGCTGCGCATGGCGGCCGCCGAGGCGGGCGTGTTCGCCTATGACTCGGCCTTTGCCAATATCGAAGACGAGGACGGCTACCGCGCGGAAGCCGCACTGGCGCGCAGCCTGGGATACCTGGGCAAGAGTTGCATCCATCCGCGCCAGGTGGCGCTGGCCAACGCCGCGTTCCGGCCCAGCGACGATGAAATTGCGCACGCCAGCCGCGTGGTGCAGGCGGCGCGCGAGGCCTCGGCCCAGGGCGTGGCGGCGTTCGTCGTGGACGGCCGCATGATCGACGGCCCGTTTCTGCGCCGCGCCGAAACCCTCTTGCGCGCGGCGGCGGGCCTGGGTCTGGTCAACAACGCGGGGGCGCAATGATGCCGGCCACCTCGCAATCCACGGGCGGGCCGCTGGCGGGCGTGCGCGTGCTGGATTTAAGCGCCTACATCGCCGGGCCTTATGGCTGCACGCTGCTGGCGGACCAGGGGGCGGACGTCATCAAGGTAGAGCCGCCATCCGGCGATAACCTGCGCAAATACCCGTCCACGCTGGAAGCCGAAAGCCGCGCCTTTCTGGGCGTGAATCGCGGCAAGCGCGGGCTGGTGCTGGACCTGAAGCAGCCCGACGCGCTGGCCGTGCTGCACGAGCTGGCGCAGCAGGCCGACGTGCTGGTGCATAACTTCCGGCCCAGCGTGCCGGCGCGGCTGGGCATTGCGTACGAACAGCTGGCGGAACTGAATCCGCGTCTGATCTATTGCGCGGTGACGGGCTACGGGGAAACGGGCCCGTTGAAAGACAAGGCGGGCTACGACCAGGTGCTGCAAACGATGACGGGCATGTGTGCGCTACAGGGCAAGGCGGGCGGGCCGCCCGAGATCCTGTATGGGTCGGTCGTGGATTACTACGCGTCGTCGATGGTGGCGGCGGGTGTGGCGTCGGCGCTGTATGAACGCGAGCGCAGCGGGCGAGGCCAGTATGTGGGCGTATCGCTGTTGCGCAGCGCGCTGGCCTTGCAATCGGCCAGGCTGATCTGGGCCGAAGACGAGCCTAAGGACGTCGGGCGCGACATGCGGTCGGGTGGCATCACGGGCTTGCATCCCACGGGCGACGGCTACCTGTACATCTCGGCCAACACACCGCATTTCTGGCAGGCCTTGTGCGAGAAGACCGGCTTGCTCGACCTGGCCACCAATGAACGCTATGACTCGGTGCGCAAGCGCGCCGAGCACCGCAACGAAATCGTGCCGCGCCTGCACGAGGCGCTGCGCGCGCGCAGTGCGTTGGAATGGGAAGCGTGGTTCGGCGAAGCCGTGCCTTGCGCGGCGGCGCGGGGCGTGGAAGACATGTTCGACTTTCCGCAGGTGCAGGCCGAAGACATGGTGCGCACCGTCACGCACCCGGTGGTGGGCAGCTAGCGCGGCTTCGCGCAGGCGATCAAGTTCGGCCGGACCTTACCCGGCACGCCACGCGCCGCGCCCGCATTCGGCGAACACAGCGAGGCAGTGCTGGCCGAGGCCGGCGTGCCGGCGGAAACGGTGGCGGGGTTAAGGAAGAGGGGGGCGCTGGGCTGACGCCGGCACCGCAGTCCCTACGGCTCAACCGCC
>CAJYKY010000364.1 GCA_913775005.1 uncultured Achromobacter sp. | reverse complement strand
AGCCTACGCCTGATGACAGGGCGGGGCCGCCTCAGGCGGCCTCATCCCGCAGCAAGGCTGCCCGGCCCAAACGCCGGGCAATAAAAAACCCCAATCCTTGGATTGGGGTTTTTTATTGCCCGGCGTTTGGGCCGGGCAGCCTTGCTGCGGGATGAGGCCGCCTGAGGCGGCCCCGCCCTGTCATCAGGCGTAGGCTTCGATCGGCAGGCAGGCGCAGACCAGGTTGCGGTCGCCGTAGGCGTTGTCCACACGTGCCACCGGCGGCCAGTACTTGGCCTCGCGCAGCGACGCCACCGGGTAGGCGGCTTGCTGGCGCGGGTAGTCGTGCAGCCATTCTTCGGCCAACAGCATCTGCGCGGTGTGCGGCGCATTCTTCAGGACGTTGTCTTCACGGTCGCGTTCACCGCGTTCGACCTGGGCGATTTCTTCGCGGATCGAGATCATCGCGTCGATGAAGCGGTCCAGCTCGGCCACGCCTTCGGATTCCGTGGGTTCGACCATCAAGGTGCCCGCCACCGGGAAGCTCATCGTGGGCGCATGGAAGCCGTAGTCCATCAAACGCTTGGCGATGTCTTCGGCGCTGATGCCGCTGGTTTCCTTCAGCGGGCGCACGTCCAGGATGCACTCGTGCGCCACGCGGCCGTTGCGGCCAGCGTACAGGACCGGGTAGTGGTCGCGCAGGCGGGTGGCAATGTAGTTGGCGTTCAGGATGGCGACTTCGGTGGCGCGGCGCAGGCCGTCCGCGCCCATCAGCGCGATGTACACGAACGGAATCGGCAGGATGCCGGCCGAGCCGAACGGGGCGGCCGACACCGGGCCCACCTTCGCGTCGCCGGGCAGCTTGCCCTGTTCATTCACGACGCCCGGCAGGTACGGCGCCAAGTGCGCGCGCACCGCCACGGGACCCACACCGGGGCCGCCGCCGCCGTGCGGGATGCAGAACGTCTTGTGCAGGTTCAGGTGCGACACGTCAGAGCCGAACTTGCCGGGCTGGGCTACGCCGACCATCGCGTTCATGTTGGCGCCGTCCAGGTACACCTGGCCGCCGGCCTTGTGCACCAGGTCGCAGATTTCGGTCACGGCTTCTTCGAACACGCCGTGCGTGGACGGGTACGTGATCATCAGCGCGGCCAGCTTGTCGCCGACCTGTTCGATCTTGGCGCGCAGGTCGGGCAAGTCGACGTTGCCGTTGGAATCGGACGCCACCACCACCACGTCCATGCCGGCCAGCTGGGCCGATGCCGGGTTGGTGCCGTGGGCCGACGACGGGATCAGGCACACGTTGCGCTGATGCTGGCCGTTGGCCTGGTGATAGCCGCGAATGGCGAGCAGGCCCGCGTATTCGCCCTGCGCGCCCGAGTTGGGTTGCAGGCTGATGTTGTCGTAGCCGGTGATTTCGCACAGCGCGGCCGACAGGCGGTCGATCAGTTCGTTGTAGCCCTGGCTTTGCGAGGCCGGCGCGAACGGGTGGATCAGCGCGAACTCGGGCCAGGTGATGGGGATCATCTCGGCCGTGGCGTTCAGCTTCATCGTGCACGAGCCCAGCGGGATCATCGTGCGGTCCAGCGCCAGGTCCTTGTCGGCCAGCTTGCGCAGGTAGCGCAGCATGTCGGTTTCGGACTGCACGCTGGAGAACACGGGGTGCTTGAGGATGGCGCTTTCGCGCGCGACAGCAGCGGGAATACCGCTGGCGGCGGCAACGTCCAGCGCGTCGATGTCGAGTTCGACGTCATCGCGTTCCAGGCCGGCGGCAAACACGTTGACCAGCGCTTGCAAATCTTGCACCGTCACGGTTTCGTCCAGCGACACGGCCAGGCGCGCGCCGTCGACGCGGCGCAGGTTGATGTGTTCGCACTCGGCGGCCGTCAGGATGGCGGGCGTGGCCGGGCCGGTTTCCAGCAGCAGCGTGTCGAAGAACGTGTCGTTCACGACCTTGATGCCCAGCTTGACGAGTTCAGCGCGCAGGATCGCGGTGCTGCGCTGCACGCGCTCGGCGATGCGGCGGATGCCGGCCGGGCCGTGCCACACGGCGTACATGCCGGCCATCACGGCCAGCAGCACTTGCGCCGTGCAGATGTTGGACGTGGCTTTTTCGCGGCGGATGTGTTGTTCGCGCGTTTGCAGCGCCAGGCGCATCGCGGGATTGCCCTGCGCATCCTTCGACACGCCGACCAGGCGCCCGGCCATGTTGCGCTTGTAGGCGTCTTTGCAGGCCATGAAGCCGGCGTGCGGGCCGCCGAAACCGAACGGCACGCCAAAGCGTTGGGCCGAACCGATGGCGATGTCGGCGCCCCACTCGCCCGGCGCGGTCAGCAGCGCCAGCGCCAGCAGGTCGGTGGCGCATGCCACCACCGCGCCTTGTGCGTGGGCGGCGTCGGCCAGCTTGCGGTAATCAGAAACAGAACCCGTGCTGTGCGGGTATTGCAGCAGCACGCCAAAGCACTCGGGCAGGCCGTCGGCTTCATCGCCGATGGTGATCTCGATGTTCAGACCTTCGGCGCGCGTGCGCACGACTTCGATGGTCTGCGGATGCACGTGGCGCGAAATGAAGAACACCGGGCTTTGCGACTTGGCGCCACGGCGGGCCAGCGTCATGGCTTCGGCAGCGGCGGTGCTTTCGTCCAGCAGCGAGGCGTTGGAGATGTCCAGCCCGGTCAGGTCGGCGACCATGGTCTGGTAGTTCAGCAGGGCTTCAAGGCGGCCCTGCGAGATTTCCGGCTGGTACGGCGTGTAGGCCGTGTACCAGGCGGGGTTCTCAAGAATGTTGCGCAGCACGACGTTGGGCGTCTGCGTGCCGTAGTAACCCTGGCCGATGTAATTACGGAAGACCTTGTTGCGGCCCGCGATCTGCTTCAGTTCGGCCAGCACGTCGGTTTCGCTGCGCGAGGGCGGCAGCGCCAGCGGGGCCTGGCTGCGGATCTTCGGGGGCACGACTTCTTCGATCAGCGCATCCAGGCTGGCGCTGCCAATGACCTGGAGCATGGCGGCCTGGTCGGCGTCGGAAGGGCCGATATGGCGGGGAATGAAGTCGGTATGGGTGTCTAGGGCGCGCGACATGGAGAGATCTCGGGGTGGTGGTGCAAGTAGCAAGACGGGCGCGCCATTAAAGCGGCGCGCCCGCCTCGAACCGACTTAGCCGTTGGCGACGGCTTCGTAGCCGGCAGCGTCCAGCAGCTTGTCGGCATCGGCGGCGTTGACCGGCTTGATCTTGAAGATCCAGGCCGTGAAGGCGGATTCGTTGATCAGGTTCGGGTTGTTTTCCAGCTCTTCGTTGAAGGCAACGATTTCGCCGGCCACGGGCGCGTAGATGTCCGAAGCGGCCTTGACCGACTCAACCACGCCAGCGGTTTCGCCCGCGTTCAGCTTGGCGCCGACCTTGACGTCGCCAACGAAAACCAGATCGCCCAATTGGTCCTGGGCGGTATCGGTGATGCCGACGACGAACACGTCGCCTTCGGCTTTGACCCATTCATGGGACTCGGTGTACTTGCGATCGGTGGGCAGACTCATGGGAACTCCTGAGGGAATACGGGTAGATGAATGGTGTTGCGCGCCTCGCGCGGGCGGCGCGTGCCCGGACCGGACAGGCGCTCGCGCGAAGCTTCGAGTTTACGAGTGTTCGACGGCTTTGCCGTTACGGACGAAGGGCAGTTTGCAGACCAGTGCGGGCACCCATTTGCCGCGGATATCCACCTCGACGGTATCGCCCGGGCGCACGCCTTGCGGCAGGCGAGCAAAGCCGATCGACACGCCCAGCGTGGGCGACATCGTGCCGCTGGTGAGTTCGCCCATGCCGGCCGCCGTGCGCACCGCCATGTGGGCGCGCATCACGCCGCGCTCTTGCAGCTTCAGGCCGATGAAGGTGGCGGGGGTGGCGAATTGCTCCAGCGCGTCGCGGCCGATGAAGCGGCGCTCGGCGTTCTTCGTGGACACCGTCCAGGTCAGGCCGGCCTGGTCGGGCTGGGTCAGCTCGTCCATGTCTTGGCCGTACAGGTTCATGCCGGCTTCCAGGCGCAGCGTGTCGCGCGCGCCCAGGCCTGCCGGGCGCACGCCCTGGGCGACCAGGTCGCGCCACAGTTGCACGACATCGCTGGCGGGCAGCACGATTTCAAAACCGTCTTCGCCGGTGTAACCAGTGCGGGCCACCAGCGTGTCGTCGCCGACGCGCGCGGCCACGAACGGCGTCAGCGCCTCAGAAGCGGCCTGCCAGGCCGGGCGCGCGGCCCAGACCTTGGCGCGGGCGTTGGGGCCCTGCACGGCCACCATGGCCAGGTCGCGGCGCGGGTTGATGGTGACGTCGAAATTGCCGGCCTGCTTGACGCGCTGCATCCAGGCGACGTCCTTGTCGGCCGTGCCGGCGTTGACGACCACGCGCCATTCGTCAGCCGCGAAGAAATAGATGATCAGGTCGTCGATGACGCCGCCCTGCGGGTTCAGCATGCAGCTGTACAGAGCCTTGCCCGGCACCGTCAGCTTGGCCACGTCGTTGGCGACCAGGCGTTGCAGGAAGGCGAAGGCGTCCGGGCCGGAGACGTCGACATTCAGCATGTGCGACACGTCGAACATGCCCGCGTCCTGGCGCACCGCGTGGTGCTCTTCCAGTTGCGAGCCGTAGGCCAAGGGCATGTCCCAGCCGCCGAAATCGACCATTCGGGCGCCGGAGGCGATGTGTTCTTCGGCCAGCGGGGTACGTTTGAGGGTTGCGGACATGCGCGGGAACTCCGGGGCGGCAAAGGTTGCCAGGGTTACGGAATGCCGGTCGTGCCACGCGGATGGCGCGCGCACGCTTACGGCTGAATCTTCCGCCCCTCTGTCCTTTTGCCTGAGAGTTGCCCCGCGTAGCGGGTTTGCACCTTCGGCGCCTGGGCTGCTCGCGGTGTCCCTGATGGGGCGCGGCGCCAGGTCTCTCCAGAGTGCTGTTTTGCCGCATCCGCACGGTAAAAACCGGGACGGGGCAAGCATGTGCGGTATCGGTTACCTGAGCGATTCTGGGCGAATTGCGCCTTCGGCGGCGGCCATATCAAGCATGGCCGCTCTCTCCCGCAACATACGTGACAGCGGCGCCAAGCATACAACGAAAGCCTACCCGCCGAAAACTGAAAAATAGCGGCGTCAGCCCAGCGCGGTGTCCAGCAGCATCATCAGCACGAAGCCGATCATCAGCCCGCAGGTGGCGTAGACCTCGTGCCCCTTGCGGTGCGATTCGGGGATGATTTCATGGCTGATCACAAACAGCATGGCGCCGGCGGCAAAGCCCAGACCCCACGGCAGCATCGCCGCAGAAAACCCCACGATGGCCGCACCCAGCACGGCGCCCAGCGGTTCGACCAGCCCCGACAGCATGCCCAGCGCCACTGCGAAGCTACGGCTGTAGCCGGCGGCCAGCAGCGCCACGGCCACGACCAGCCCTTCCGGAATGTCCTGGATGGCGATACCCGTAGCCAGCGCCGTGCCGCGCACCGGGTCGCTGCCCGCATACCCCACGCCAATCGCCAGCCCTTCGGGCAGGTTATGCAGCGTGATGGCAAAGACGAACAGCCAGGTGCGGCGCAGCCGGTGGGCTTCGATGCCTTCGCGCCCCTTGATGAAGTGTTCGTGCGGCAGCGTGCGGTCCATGATGAGCAGTACGCCCGCGCCCAGCAGAATGGCGGCGCCCACCGTCAGCCCCGCGCCCCACGGCCCCATGCCCTGCGTTTCGGCGGCGGCGATGCCGGGAGCCACCAGCGAAAACGCGCTGGCGGCCAGCATCACGCCGGCGCCAAAGCCGAACATGGTGTCCTGCACTTTCTGGGGGATGGTGCGCGCGAACAGAATGGGCAAGGTGCCCAGCGCGGTCGCGGCAGCGGCCATCAGGCCGCCCAGCAGCGCATCGGCCACGTGCGGCGCGCGCACGTCCAGATACGCCCATAGCTGATGCAGCGCCAGGCAGGCCACCATGACCGCCAGCGTCCATACGCTGATGCTGGTGGCTGCGGGCCGCAGGCGATGACGGCTGAAAGTGTTCATGGGGCCGCTACCTCGTTGTCAGAGACGGGCTCAGCCCTTCGCAGCCGTGTAACGGCGAGCCACTTCAGGCCAGTTCACGACATTGTAGAAGGCGCCGATATATTCCGGACGGCGGTTTTGATACTTGAGGTAGTAGGCGTGTTCCCAGACGTCAAGGCCCAGGATCGGCGTATTGCCATGCATCAGGGGGCTGTCCTGGTTGGCGCTGCTTTCCACGACCAGCTTGCCTGCCGGCGTGACCGACAGCCAGGCCCAGCCGCTGCCAAAACGCGTCAGCGCGGCCTTGGTGAAGGCGTCGCGGAAGGCGGCAAGGCCACCCAGTTCGGATTCGATCGCGGCGGCCAGCGCGCCGTCGGGTTCGCCGCCGCCTTCGGGCGACATCACGGACCAGAACAGGCTGTGGTTGGCGTGACCGCCACCGTGATTGCGAACCGCGCCGCGTATGGCTTCGGGCAATTGGTCCAGGCGGGCGACCAGGGCTTCAACAGGTTCGTCGGTGCTGATGCCGGCGCCGTCCAGCGCGGCGTTCAGACTGGTGACGTAGGTTTGATGGTGCTTGCTGTGGTGGATCTCCATCGTCATGGCATCGATGTGAGGTTCCAGCGCGGTGTAGGCGTAGGGCAGCGTCGGAAGGGTATAGGCCATTGCATGTCTCCGTGTGACTGGCCCTCCCGGTGGAGAGCGGCAGT
>CAJYKY010000363.1 GCA_913775005.1 uncultured Achromobacter sp. | reverse complement strand
TGCGCGCCGCCGTGGAAGCGGCTGCGCGCGCGTTCGAAGCCGCAGGCGCCATCGTCACGCCCATGCTGCCGTGGATGACGCCCGACATGCTGGACGGCGTTGACCGATTCTGGCGCACGCGCTCGTCCATCGACCTGGCGGCGCTGCCCGAAGCCCGCCGTGCCAAGATCCTGCCGTTCATCCGCACGTGGGCCGAAAGCGGCGGAGGCCAGTCGGGCGAAGCCGTGTTCAAGAGCTACTACGAAACGCTGAACGTACGCGCCAAGACAGTGGCCGCGTGCGCGCCGTTCGATTACGTGCTGTCACCGGTCGCGCCCGTGGTGGCGTACAACGCCGAATGGCCCTCGCCCACCAACGAGGTCGCCACCACCATGCATCACATTGGCTACACCTTGCCGTTCAACATGAGCGAACAGCCTGCCGCGTCCGTGAACTGCGGCTACACGCGGGCCGGCCTGCCCATTGGGCTGCAAATCGCCGGTGCACGCTTTGACGATCTTGGCGTGCTGCGCGTGGCCCGCGCCTGGGAGCAAATGCGCCCGGCGCAGCACCCGTGGCCGCAGCCGCCGAAGGCCGCCTGACATTCCTTCCAGGTTTTCCACAGCAACCCACAGGACATCCCATGCGTTGGCTATTGGCAATGATCAAGCACGAGACGAATACCTATTCGCCCGTGCCAACCCCGCTTGAGCGCTTTTTCCGAGGTTCGCCCGAGATCCTGGCTGGCGAGCGCGCCATCCAGGCGTACGAGAACACCGATAGCGGACTGGGCGGCTACATCGAAGTGGCGCGCCGCGAAGGCGCGGAAATCGTCGTGCCCGTGGCGGCCGAGTCCTGGCCCAGCGGCCCCACCCGCGCCGAGACGCACGAACAGCTGTGCAAACTGGTGCTCGACCAGGTCAAGCAAGGCGGCTTTGACGCCATCCTGCTGGACCTGCACGGCGCCATGGTGGCCGAAGGCGTGGAAGACGCCGAGGGCGACCTGCTGCGCCGCCTGCGCGAAATCGATCCGGTAACGCCCGTTGCCGTCACGCTGGACATGCACGCCAACATCTATGACGACATCGTCCGCAACGCGACCGTCATCAGCGGCTTTCACACCTACCCGCACGTAGACATCCGCGAGGCGGGCGTGCGCGCCGCCAACGTCATCGTGCGCACGCTCAAGGGCGAGATCAAGCCGGTGATGAGCTGGGCCAACAAGCCCATGCTGCCGCACATCATGCGCCAGGGCACGCACGCGGCGCCCAACAAGCCCTTGCAGGATCGCTGTAAGGAACTGGAGGCAAGCGGCGTGCTGGCGGCCTCTGTCTTCGTGGGCTTTCCCCACGCGGACATCCGCGAGGCCGGCCTGAGCGCCGTCGTCTGTACCGACGGCAATCTGCAAGCGGCCGAGCAGTACCGCGACGAATTGCTGGACAGCGCCTGGGCACGCCGCGCCGACTGGGTATTCCACCCCGAGCCGCTGGCCCCGACCATCGCGCGCGCCAAACAGATCGAGCACGGCCCTGTTGTGCTGCTGGACCACTACGACAACACCGGTTCGGGCGGCACGATGGACACGACCGCCGTGCTGGCCGAAGTGCTGCGCCAGGAACTGGACAACGTGGTCTTCTATGCCATCTGCGACCCTGACGCCGCGCGCGAAGCAGCGGCGGCGGGCGTGGGCAACACCATCACGATCAAGCTGGGCGGCAAGCTGCCCATGCCCGCCATCAAGCAGGCCAGCGAACCGCTGGAAGTGACCGGCCGCGTCAAGCTGGTGTTTGACGGCGTGTACCTGAACCGTGGCCCGATGTACCGGGGCGTGCGCAATGACACGGGGCTGACCGTCGTTATCGACACGGGCCGCGTCGAGATCGTGGTGGTGTCGCGCCACCAGGAACCCTTCGACATCAACTGCCTGCTGTCGGCCGGTATCGACCCGTTGCAAAAGCGCTATGTGGTGCTGAAAAGCCGCGTGCATTGGCGCGCCGGGTTTTCCGACATGGCCACGGAAGTGATCGAATGCACGGGCGTGGGCGTGACCACGTCGGACTACAGCCAATTGCAGTTCAAGAACGTGCGCCGCCCGATCTACCCGCTGGATCCGCTGTAGCGATCTTCGGCTAGCGCCGGAATTGTCGACAAAAGCCGGCGCTCGTCGCCGGCTTTCATTTTGAAATCTTCGGTAACCCTGAGCACAGGGCCGGTCGTATTGCCTCGGTATACTCCGGCGCGGGCCCCTTACAGGCCCATGAATACGTGTATGCCGACGGCCGCCTCCTGCAAGCAGGAACGCGATGGCGCAATGCCAGAAGCCTGCCGGCTATGACTCGATAATCAACGAGAAAAGCAGAACGATGAAAAAGAGCGTAGCGATCACCTTGGGTGTGGTCATTGTGGGAGCGGGTAGCTGGGTCGGCGCCACGTGGTACACCGGCAAGCGCATCGAGGAAAGCTCGCAGCGGCACCTGGTCGAAGCCAACGAAAAACTGGCGAAGCTGACCCCGCTGTTCGGTCTGCGCATCGACCAGCTCAAGTACGAACGCAGCCTCTTTTCGACGCAGGCGCGCTATGGCCTGTCGCTCGTCAAGAACGACAAGAGCCTGGACGCCATGCCCGCCGGCATGATCGAGTTCGATGCCGTCATCGAACACGGCCCCTTCCCCAAGACCGCCTTGTCGCGTGGCGCTATCGCCCCCAAGCTGGCCTTCGTCCATGCCGAGCTGGCCAAGTCCGACAACCTGAAGGAACTGTTCGCGCTGACCAAGGACGTCTCGCCCTTGATCAGCGACGCCATGGTCAGCTACAGCGGCACCACGACGTCCACGTCGAAGATCGCCCCCATCACCACCGACGTGAAGGGCAACTCGATCGACTTCAGCGGCTTCACCATCAACGGTACGTTCGACCGCAGCCTGGAATCCGTGGTTGCGCACGGCGTGATGGACAAGCTGACCATCGACGGCACGAAGAGCAACGACCCGGCCGTCGTTTCCATCGCGGGCATGACGATGGACGTCAACAGCCGCATGGGCAAGTTCGGCATTTCGATGGGCGATTCGGATCTGAAGATCAAGCGCATCGACGTCACCCGCAAGGATGACGACATGAAGCTGTCGCTGGACAACTTCGGCTATGGCGTGAAGCTGTCCGAAGACGACAAGTCCATCAACGTGCAGGCCGCCTATCAATCGGGCGACCTGATCGTTAACGACGTGCCGCTGGGCAGCGGCCAGGCCGTGATCAAGATGTCCAAGCTGGACGGCCCCGCCGTCAAGCAGCTGTCCGACACCTATAACCAGCTGATGCGCCAATACATGGCGCACACGGAAGACGAAGGCCTGAAGGACGAGCAGGTGCAAGCCATGCTGGACAGCGCCGGCAAGCTGCTTGCGGGCAATCCGTCGTTCAGCATCGATCCGCTTAGCTGGAAAACCGCCAAGGGCGAAAGCAAGCTGAACTTCACGCTGGAGCTGGCCAATCCGCCCGACGTTAAAAACCTGACGCCGCAGGAAATCGCCGTCAAGGCCATCAAGCGCATTGACGCCACGCTGATCATTTCCAAGCCCATGGTGCAGGATCTGGTCGCGCAATACGCCGTCAAGAAAGAAGGCCTGACTGCCGAAAAGGCTGCCCAGGACGCCGAAGACTCGGTGCGCCAGATGTCGGGCATGGCCGAAATGTTCAACGTGGGCAAGAACGACGGCGACAACATCGTCGGCAAGTTCACGTTCGCCGATGGCATGGGCAACCTGAACGGCAAGGAAATTCCGGCCGACGAGCTGTTCAGCGGCCTGCTGGGCGCAGCCGGCATGGGTTCCATGGGTGATGACGAAGACGAACCGATGCCTGGCATGGGTCAGGAAGATCCGGCCGAAGGCGCCATGCCCGCCACCCCCGGCGTGATGCAGGACTTTGACCTGGACACGGTCAGCAGCCTGCTGGACGACATGGGCTACACCGCTACCAAGCGCGACGGCGACGAAGGCCCCGTGCTGGTGCTGGACCCCGGCACCACCGGCGCCAGCGACCTGCGCCTGGACTTCCTGTGCAACGACTTCACGGAAAAGTGCCTGGACCTGGTCCTGACCGCCACGTACAAGACCAAGAAGCCGATGACGCTGAAGGCGATCAACAGCTGGAACCAGGAATACCGCTGGACGCGCGCCTACCTGGACGACAAGAACCAGGCCGTTTTGCAAATGGACATGAACGCGGAAGGCGGGATCGGCAAGGACAACCTGCAAATCCTGCTCAACACGTTCATCAGCATTGCTGAAGACTT
>CAJYKY010000362.1 GCA_913775005.1 uncultured Achromobacter sp. | reverse complement strand
TCCTGATTGCCACGCTGGGCAGCTTGCCCGTCATCGGTGGCATCTTCGCGGGGCCGCCGTTCGGTATCGGTATCTTCACGGCTGGATTGATCCTGTCGATCATGATCATCCCGTTCATCGCCGCCGTGATGCGCGACGTGTTTGAACTGGTGCCGGCCATGTTGAAGGAATCGGCCTACGGGCTGGGCAGCACGACCTGGGAAGTGATGTGGCGCGTGGTGCTGCCTTTCACGAAGTCCGGCGTTATCGGCGGCATCATGCTCGGCCTGGGCCGTGCACTGGGCGAGACGATGGCCGTGACCTTCGTGATCGGCAACGCGTTCAAGTGGTCCGGATCGCTGTTTTCGCCGGGCAACTCCATCGCCTCGGCGCTGGCCAACGAATTCAATGAAGCAGGCGGCATTCAGAAGTCGGCGTTGCTGGAACTGGGCCTGATCCTGTTCCTGATCACGACGATCGTGCTGGCCCTGGCCAAAGTGCTGCTGGTTCGCCTGTCCGCTGGCGAAGGCAAGAAATCCTGACGCATCGCGAGCACAAGGAAAAGATCATGGCTGTATCCGTACTCAATATGCAGAATGGCATTTACCGCCGTCGCCGCGTGGTCAACCGGATCATGCTGGCGGTGTCGCTGGGAACGCTGGGCTTCGGTTTGTTCTGGCTGTTCTGGATCATTCTGACGCTGCTGACCAAGGGCGCGCCCGCGCTGTCGTACACGCTGTTCACTGAAATCACCCCGCCTCCGGGTCAAGCCGGTGGCTTGATCAACGCCATTTTCGGTAGCGTGGTGATGGCCGGTGTGGGCACGCTGATCGGCACGCCGGTCGGCATTCTTGCCGGCACCTACCTGGCCGAATACGGCCAGCGCGGCTGGCTGGCACCGGCCACACGCTTCCTGAACGACGTGCTGCTGTCCGCGCCGTCCATCATCATCGGCTTGTTCATCTACGCCGTGTACGTGGCGCAAGTGGGCCATTACTCGGGCTGGGCCGGCGCGCTGGCGCTGTCCATCCTGGTGATTCCGGTGGTGGTGCGCACGACCGACAACATGTTGCTGCTGGTGCCCAACAGCCTGCGCGAAGCCGCCGCAGCGCTGGGCTGCCCCAAGTGGCGCATGATCACGCTGGTGTGCTATCGCGCCGCCAAGACCGGCATCATCACCGGCGTGCTGCTGGCCATTGCCCGGATCTCGGGGGAGACCGCGCCGCTGCTGTTCACCGCGCTGTCCAACCAGTTCATGTCCTTCAACATGAACGCGCCGATGGCCAACCTGCCGGTCGTGATCTACCAATACGCCGCCAGCCCGTTCAAGGACTGGAACGACCTGGCCTGGGCCGGGGCCACGCTGATTACGTTGCTGGTGCTGGGCATCAACATCATTGCCCGCAACATGTTCCGCAAGTAAAGATCGCTTTGCCGGCGCGCAGGGCGCGCCGGAGCCAAGGGAAAAGAAATGGAAAACACCGCTACCGCCGTCAAGAACAAGATCGAGGTCAAGAACCTGAACTTCTACTACGGCAAGTTCCATGCGATCCGCAATGTGAACATGTCGATCCAGGAGAAGAAGGTCACCGCCTTCATCGGCCCGTCGGGCTGCGGCAAGTCGACGTTGTTGCGCACGTTCAACCGCATGTTCGAACTGTATCCGGGTCAGCGCGCCGAAGGCGAAATCATCCTGGACGGCGAAAACCTGCTGACCGCCAAGACCGATATCTCGCTGATCCGCGCCAAGGTCGGCATGGTGTTCCAGAAGCCCACGCCGTTTCCGATGAGCATCTACGACAACATCGCCTTCGGCGTGCGTCTGTTCGAGCGCCTGTCCAAGGGTGAAATGGACGAGCGCGTGGAATGGGCGCTGAGCAAGGCGGCGCTGTGGAACGAAGTGAAGGACAAGCTGCACCAAAGCGGCAACAGCCTGTCGGGCGGCCAGCAACAGCGTCTGTGCATTGCGCGCGGCGTGGCCATCAAGCCGGAAGTGCTGCTGCTGGACGAACCTTGCTCGGCCCTGGACCCGATTTCCACCGCCAAGATTGAAGAGCTGATCGCCGAACTGAAGAACGACTACACCGTCGTCATCGTGACGCACAACATGCAGCAAGCCGCGCGGTGCTCGGACTACACCGCCTACATGTACCTGGGCGAGCTGATGGAATTCGGCCAAACGGACCAGATCTTCGTGAAGCCGTCGCGCAAGGAAACCGAAGACTACATCACGGGTCGCTTCGGCTGATTCGGGGCCAAGCCGGGCTAGCGGCCGACGCCAGCCCGGCTTTCTGGTATAGTTGCCACCCTTCGGGGCGTAGCGCAGCCTGGTAGCGCATCTGCTTTGGGAGCAGAGGGTCGTGAGTTCGAATCCCACCGCCCCGACCAAAAAAATCAAAGGGTTAGCTCAGTGATGAGCTAACCCTTTGTGCATTCCAGGCTTCCGTGGGTACACCAATGGGTACACCAGTGGGTACCCTTGCCGGTTCAGCTGCTTGTTTACCGGCTCCATCCCTCGAACGAAGGCTACGCATATCTGTCATGGACTTTTCGGCGACACGGCTGACCTGAAAGCGCTCGGCGTTTGCGCGAGCTTGCGCCTCGACTGTCTCGGCTAATCATTTTCTTATAAAATGACTATGCTTAATGACTATTTTTAGGGGCCGCCATGCGTAACCAGCAATTCTCCAAAACCGAGTTCAAAGCTCGTGCGCTGGAGCTGTTCCGTGAGGTCGAAGCAACCGGGGAACCCATTGTGGTGACCGACCACGGCAAGCCTGTACTCGAAATCCGTCCCTATCGGGAAGCCGCGAAGCGCAATCCGCTAGACGTACTGCGCGGCTCTGTCTTGCGGTTTGACGATCCGCTGTCGCCGGTGGGTGACGATGCGTGGGAGGCGGCGCAATGATCGCGTTGGACACCCATGCGCTGATTTGGTGGGTGGCGGGAGATTCGCAGTTGAGTCGCGCCGCACGCAAGGCCATTGAGGCCGAGATGCAGAATGGTGAAATCCTGGTTTCGGCCATCAGCGCTTGGGAGGTGGCGATGTTGGCCAAAGCGGGGAGGCTGGCGTTGACGATGGATGCGGAGGCCTGGTTGGATACGGTTGCCCAGG
>CAJYKY010000361.1 GCA_913775005.1 uncultured Achromobacter sp. | reverse complement strand
CGCACCACCAGCACCCGTTCAAAATCTTCCAGCAGTTCCAGGTCGTGGCTGACAACAATGGCGGCTTGCGGCAGGCCGGCGATGGCGCGGCGCACGCGGTTACGGTTGCGCAAGTCCAGCTGGGTGGTGGGTTCGTCAAAGACAATCAGCGCGGGCTCCATGACCAGCACCGCCGCCAGCGCCACCAATTGGCGTTCGCCGCCCGACAGGGTGTGGCTGCTGCGGTCAGCCAGATGCTTCACCCCCAGCGCGTCCAGCTGGGCATCGATGCGGGTTTCGCGCTGTGTCCGGTCAGGCTCCAGGTGCTTCAGGCCAAACGCCAGGTCTTCGCGGACGATGGGAAAGACGATCTGGTTTTCGGGATTCTGGAACACGAAGCCAACGCGCCGGCGCACGGCTTTCAGGTCGCGCCGCGTATCCAGGCCGTCGACCCGGACGGAACCCGACGTCGGCTGGACCAGGCCATTGATCAGCCGGGCCAGCGTGCTCTTGCCTGCCCCATTCGGGCCGACAATGCCGATCCGGCGCTCGGCCAAGCTGACGCTCACCCCGCGCAACACTTCTGCCTGGGGCGTAGCCACTACCGCCTGGTCAAACTCGATTAACATGGGGCGGGATTATGCCCGAACCATTTCGGGCATCGGGACTCCAAGAGCTGATATGGAAAAAGTACGCAAATCCGACGCCGAATGGCGTGCACAACTGTCCCCCGAAGAATACGTGGTCACCCGTCAAAAGGGTACCGAGCGCGCATTCACCGGGCGTTATTGGAATACGACCACGCCAGGCATTTATCGCTGCGTAGGCTGTGGCACCGCCCTGTTCGCATCCGACACCAAATTCGACGCCGGCTGCGGCTGGCCCAGCTACTTCCAGCCGCTCGATCCGGAACTGGTACGCGAAGAACGCGACACCACGCACGGCATGGTCCGCACCGAAGTGCTGTGCAATGTGTGCGACTCACATCTGGGCCACGTCTTTCCCGACGGCCCCGAACCCACCGGGCTGCGCTACTGCATCAATTCCCTGTCGATGACGTTTGAACCGATTGAAGACTGAATGAAGAAGTTTCTGTTCGACCTGTTCCCGCTATTACTGTTCTTCATCGCCTATCGGTATTCGGACATCTACATCGCCACAGGCGTCGCGATGGCCGCGGCGGTGGGGCAGATCGTCTGGCTGAAGGTAATGGGGCGCCTCACCGAAGCCATGCACTGGATCAACCTGACCGTCATCCTGGTTTTTGGCGGTGCCACGATCTGGCTGCACAGCGACGTCTTCATCAAGTGGAAACCCACCGTGCTGTATTGGCTGTTTGGCGGCGCGCTGCTGTTTGCCCGCCTGCTGATGGGCCGCAACCTGATCCGCAACCTGATGGGCAAGCAGATCCAGTTGCCGGATGCCGCCTGGGACAAGCTCAACCTGATCTGGGCGGGGTTTTTCCTGGTGGCCGGCGCGCTGAACCTGTATGTGGCGTTTTCGGGCCACTTCACCGAATCGCAATGGGTTAGCTTCAAGGCGTTCGGCCTGATGGGTTTGATGATTGTTTTTGTGATCGGCCAATCGATCTGGCTGGGCAAGCATATTCAAACTGACGAAAACGCCGGTTCCGGCACGCCGCCCACCAAGCCTTGAACCGCCATCACTCAACTTCCCGGCGCGCCCGCCTTATTGGCCCCGCACCGGAACTTCCCCCATGCCGCCATGTCTGAAACCACCGATCGTATTACCTTGATCCGGGAGCGGCTGGCCGCCCTGGAACCCGTCACGCTGGACATTCTGGACGACTCGCATTTGCATGCCGGCCACGAAGGCAGTAAAAACGGCGCCGGCCATTATCGCGTGCACATCGTTGCGCCTTGTTTTGCAGGGCTCTCCGCTGTAGCGCGTCATAGGCTGGTGTATCATCATTTGCAAGATTTGATCCCCTATCCGATTCATGCCCTTGCGCTAGACGCCCAGGCTCCCAAATAGAAAGTAAAAGGATATTCATGAAACGCATCGTCATGCTGGCTGCGGCCTGCGTCATCGCCGTGCCCGCTTTCGCGCAGAACGTAGCCACCGTCAACGGCAAGGCCATTCCGCAGAAGAACCTGGATCAATTCGTCAAGCTGCTGGTCAGCCAAGGCGCGACCGATTCGCCGCAATTGCGCGAACAGGTCAAGCAGGAAATGATCAATCGCCAAATCTTCGTGCAAGCCGCTGAATCCAACGGCATCGCCAAGCAACCCGACGTCCAGACCGAAATCGAACTGGCTCGCCAAGGCATCCTGGTCCGCGCCCTGATGGCCGACTACCTGGCCAAGAACCCGGTTTCGGACGCCAAGGTCACCGCCGAATACGAGAAGATCAAGAAGGAACAAGCCGGCAAGATGGAATACAAGGTCCGTCACATCCTCGTCGAAGACGAGAAGACGGCCAATGACCTGCTGGCCCAGATCAAGAGCAACAAGAACAAGTTCGACGATCTGGCCAAGAAGAACTCGAAGGATCCGGGCAGCGCCGAAAAGGGTGGCGATCTGGGTTGGGCTCCTCCGACCAACTACGTCCAGCCGTTCGCGCAGGCCGTGACCCAGCTGAAGAAGGGTCAACTGGTCGACAAGCCGGTCCAGACGCAATTTGGCTGGCACATCATCCAGGTTGACGACACCCGTCCGGTTGAATTCCCGCCGCTGGACCAAGTGCGTCCGCAACTGGAAGAAATGCTGCGCCAGCAAACCCTGGCCGACTACCAGAAGCAACTGCGCGACAAGGCCAAGATTCAGTAAGCCTTAATCGCAGCACACGAAAAACTGCCCGCAGATGCGGGCAGTTTTTTTTGCTGGCGGTCAGTGCGTAGCCTAGGACAAGCCCAGCAACTCCTTCAGCGCGTCTTCGTCCAGCACGGTCACGCCCAATTCCTGCGCCTTGGTGAGCTTGCTGCCCGCCTCTTCGCCCGCGACCAGATACGCGGTTTTCTTGGACACCGAGCCAGAGACCTTGCCGCCGGCCGCCTGGATGTGCATGGACGCTTCTTCGCGCGTCCAGTTCGGCAGCGTGCCGGTCAACACGAACGTCTTGCCCGCCAGCGTCGTGCCTTGTGGCGCGGCGTCGGCTACCGGGTTCACGCCCTGCGCCTTGAGCTGTTCGATCACGTCGCGATTGTGCTGTTCGGCGAAGAAGCGGCGGATGGACGCCGCCACCACCGGCCCCACATCCGGCACCGACGACAAGGCTTCTTCATCGGCGTCCATGATGGCGTCGATGCTGCCAAAGTGCCGGGCCACGTCACGCGCCGTGGTTTCGCCCACGTGGCGAATCCCCAGCGCGAACAGCAGCCGGTTCAGTCCGGGCGCCCTCGCCTTGTCGATCGCGGCCACCAGGTTGTCGGCGGACTTCTGGCCCATCCGATCCAGGCCCACGAGTTCCAGCGGGCGCAGGCTGAACAGGTCGGCCAGCGTTTTCACACGGCCGCTATCGACCAGCTGATCCACCAGCTTTTCGCCCAGGCCTTCGATGTCCAGCGCCTTTCGGCTGGCCGCATGCCACAGCGTTTGCTTGCGCTGTGCGCCGCAGAACAGGCCACCCGTGCAGCGGGCAATCGTTTCGTCTTCCAGACGTTCGATGGCCGAGCCGCAGACCGGGCAGGCCGTGGGCATGACGAATTCTTCGGCGTCGTCGGGACGCTTTTCCAGCACGGGACCGAGCACTTCGGGAATCACGTCGCCCGCGCGGCGCACGATGACGGTATCGCCCTTGCGCACATCCTTGCGGCGGATTTCATCTTCGTTGTGCAGCGTGGCGTTGGTGACCGTCACCCCGCCCACGAACACAGGCTTGAGCCGCGCCACGGGCGTGATCGCGCCGGTGCGCCCCACCTGCACTTCAATATCCAGCAAGGTGGTGGTGGCTTCTTCAGCGGCGAACTTGTGCGCCAGCGCAAAGCGCGGTGCGCGCGCCACAAAGCCCAGCACCTTTTGCGCGGGCAGCGAATCCACCTTGTAGACCACGCCGTCGATGTCATAGGGCAAAGACGCGCGCATCGCACCGACTTTCGCGTAAAAGGCCATCAGGCCTTCTGCCCCAGTCGCGCGGTGGTTGTGCATCAGGTTCACCGGCAGACCCAGCTCGTGCAACCAGGCCAGCATCGCACCGTGAGACTTCTCGGGAAGCTGCGACGCTTGCCCGGCGCCTGCCGAGGCCTCGTCGAACAGGCCACTTTGCGTCCCGGGCAGGCCTTGCACTTCGCCCCAGCCGTAGGCAAAGAAGCGCAGGGGCCGCTTGGCGGTAATGCGGGGATCCAGCTGGCGCAAGCTGCCCGCCGCGGCGTTGCGCGGATTGACGAACACTTTTTCGTCGCGCTTGGCCTGGGCCACGTTCAGCTTTTCGAAGTCGGCGCGGTTCATCAGCACTTCGCCGCGCACTTCCAGCACTTTGGGGGCCGCGCCCTTCAATTGCAGCGGAATCGCCTTGATCGTGCGGATGTTGGACGTGACGTCCTCGCCCGTTTGCCCGTCGCCACGCGTGGCGGCCTGGACCAGACGGCCGTCTTCGTATCGCAGGCTGATCGCCAGCCCATCAAGCTTGAGCTCACAGAAATAATCGGCTTGCTGCGCCGGGCCAAGCAGCCCCGCGCCGCGCAGCGTGTCGGTGACGCGGCGATCAAACGCCGCGACTTCCTCTTCGTCGAACGCATTGTTCAACGACAGCATCGGCACGGCGTGGCGCACGCTGCCAAATGCGGAAACGGGCGCCGCCCCCACGCGCTGCGTGGGCGATTCGGGCGTGACCAGTTCCGGGTGCTCGGCCTCAAGGGCCTCAAGCTGCCGCATCAGACCGTCGTACTCGGCATCCGAGATCGACGGCTCGTCGTAGACGTAATAGCGGACGTTGTGCTGCTCAAGCTCGGCACGCAGGCGCGCTGCGGTTTCTGCCGCGCTTTCTCCTCCGGACGCGCTGACCATTTACGCAAACACCCGTTGCGCGCGCTCGCTGCCGGCGGGCAAGCCCGCTTGTTCGAGCTGTTCGAAGAGCACTTGCAGCCGTTCGTCGATGACCGTTTCAGAGCCTTCGGCCAAGGGCTTGCCCTGGTCATCAACCAGTTCAGCGCGCAGGCGTGCGGCCAGATCGCGGCCTACATCAACCATGCGGCCAAACGCGCGCGTGTCAGCCGGTGCGCACGGCACATCCAGCAGCAGGTACAGGCGTTCAATGCCGCCCATGCCCGCATCGAAGGCAGCGCCGTCGGCGCGCGACAGCGTGAAGCGGGTCACGCCATTTTCAGCGGGCCAGGCAAGGCGATTGCCGTCGGCCACAAAGCCAGAATCACGGGCAACGGCCAGGACTTCCGCCGCAGGCTGAGCCGTGCCCAGCAACAAGGTCAGGCCAACCTGGGTGTCCAGCGCGGCGCAGGTGTCGTCCAGGCGAGCGCCCTGCTCCAGCACGGCTTGCTGGTCGGGACCTTCGATGGTGGCATCGAAGCGTTCGGCCATGTCCTGGGCGCGGGCCCAAGCCTGGGACCACTCGATGGCGGTCAATGGGCCGCTGCGGTTGGCCAGCAACACGGCCAGCTGCATCGACGCATAGTTTTCATTGCCGTGCACGCGCGAACGATGGCGGCGTTGATCGGTTTCAGCGAACACGCGCATCGGCTTGCGGCCAACATGACGCAGGCTTTGCATGTAAGGCAGCAGATCGGCGCCGCGCACCGGTTCAGCGAAATTGAT
>CAJYKY010000360.1 GCA_913775005.1 uncultured Achromobacter sp. | reverse complement strand
GGACGCCGCGCCCCGCCTGCTCCTGTTGTCAGACAGAAACGGTTCGCAGCAAAGAAAAAGGCCGCCGCCGGGTTCCCCCTGGCGGCGGCCTTCTTGCGTGCAGCAGCCGAACTTAGTCCTGGCGGCTCGTCACTTCAACCAGGTGATAACCGAACTGGGTCTTCACCGGACCTTGAACCACGCCAACGGGGGCGCTGAACACGACGGTATCGAATTCCTTGACCATCTGGCCCGGACCAAACGTACCCAGATTGCCACCGTCACGGCTCGACGGGCAGCTGGAGTTTTCCTTGGCGACTTGAGCGAAGTCAGCGCCGTTTTCAATGGCGGTCTTCAGTTCGTTGCACTTGGCTTCGGTGGAAACGAGGATGTGGCGGGCGGCGGCTTGTGCCATGAGGGACTCCTAGCGGAATGGATTGGGGAGGGGAGAGTAACGCATTTGGGCGTGCGCAAGGCTTTGCCATCATATACGGGAGTGGAAGCGGAGCCGGTCATGAGGTAGCTTCCAGATCTTGCGACAGCTTTCAGGTTGCTGCTTAAACTTCGCTACTATTACAAAAAATAACGCGGAGCCAGGGATGAATTTTTGGTGGGTAAACCACGGCAAGTCCTATAGGAAGGAGCTTGAGGGCGGCTATATCTGGTGCCCCCAAGTGCTCGCTGGCGATGTGCAACGGATTCCATGGCTCAATGTTGCAAAAGTTCAGGCCGGCGACTTGATTATTTCCTTTGCCGAACAGCGCGTGCAGGCAGTGGGTATTGCGCTTGACCGGGCCGTGGCTTCGAGTCCAAAGCCGGGTTACGCCGAAATGGGGTGGGATAAACCGGGTTGGGAAGTTTCAGTCCAATGGGATCGCCTTGCTCAGCCCTGCTCGATAAAGCCCTTTTTGCCTACGGTGCGGGAATTCCTGGCGCCAAAACACGCTCCTCTAAAAGCAAATGGTGACGCTCAGATGGCATATTTGAGCGCTATCAGCGAGGCGTTTGGAACGTGGTTGTTGCGCAATGTGGGCGCTAACGAGGCGCTGTTGATTGGTACCGCTGTCGATGTTGAAATGACGGCGCAACATATCCCCGAAACTCAAAAGGCGCGTCTGCATCAAGCGCGTGTAGGACAGGGGGCGTATCGCCGGGACGTCTTATTGATTGAACCAAGGTGCCGTTTGACAGCCGTTGCGGATCCGAATTTTCTGATCGCTAGTCACATCAAACCGTGGAGAAACTGCACGAATGAAGAAAGGCTTGATGGTCATAACGGGTTAATGCTCGCGCCGCATGTGGATCGTCTTTTTGATAAAGGCTGGATCTCGTTTAGTAATAGCGGCGATCTGCTCGTGCAGGCTAAGGCGCTTGACACGGTTCGGGCGTGGGGACTGCCAGAATCGATAAACGTCGGTGCATTCTCAGCTCGGAAAGCACCGTATTTGGAATTTCATCGAGACGAGATTTTTGGGCGGATTGCGTAAACGTTATTTAGCATCGCTACCCCACCAACCATTCCCGAAACGGCTCCAGATCCATCCCGCTGGGCACGTACCAGACCTTGCGCGTCTTGTCCCATTGCGCGCCCAGCGCCTTCACCACTTCCTTGTTGGCGTACGCCACGCGCAAGTCGCGGTGGCCCACGGCCTGGACGGGGGCTGCCTGGTTGCGGCGTAGCGCCGTGTCGGCGCGTTTCTGGGTGCTGGCCAGTTGCATTTGTTCGATGAAGCGGCTGCGGCGGGATTCGTCCTGGGGTGTGACCAGGGTCAGCCGGGATTTGGCGCGGGTGGCGGCGACGTAGAACAGGTTTTCTTCTTCGCCCAGTTTGCGCAGCGGGTTGGGAAATTCCGCCGCGTCCAGGAAGGGCAGCAATACGTGGTCGAATTCTTTGCCTTTGGCGTTCACGATGCAGTCCAGCAGCACCGTGTTCTTGCCTGGCCGGGCGCCGGCGAAGGCTTCGGCGGTGCCGATCCATTCCGAGAACTCGTGCAGCGTTTTGCCTGAATCGCGTGCCGATGTGATGAAGCCAGCGACGGTCTTGGTGACCACGGATGCTTCGTACGGATGGACGTACAGGCGCGCGGCCAGTTTGTCCATGTCGACCAGCCGGCGCACGGCTTCCAGCGCGGCGTGGGCGGCGGTGTCGGCGGATAGCGCGCGCAGGTGGGCGACGGCTTCCGAGATGCGGGTGCGGGCGGCGGGGCTGCCTACGCGTTGGATCTGGCCGGTGAAGAAGTGCTTGAGCGCGGACGGCTCCTGGGCCAGCGTCGTCTGCGCTTCGCGCAGTTCTTGCGGCGTGAGCGGCACTTCGGCGAAGGTGGTCAGCGCCTGGACGATGGCTTCGCGGGTGGCGGGCGTGGCCACGTGGTGGAAGTCATCGAGCGCGATGGCGAGCATGCCGCGCAGGAACAGGATTTCATCGCGCAACAGATAGCTTTTCATCGTCAGCGTGCGGTATTGCACGCCCGCGTTCATCAGCGCGTTTTCGATGGGGATGGATTGGTGCGCGTCGCGCAGCAGGATGCAGCATTGATCCAGCGGTTTCCGACCGCGCTTCCACTGGAGCACGGCGTTGACGATCTGCACGCCGCAGGCCGCGTCGGCCGTTGCAGCCGATGTCGCAGTCGCAATCGTCGCCGCCGCGCCGGAACCCGCCACGCCGTCATCCGCCGCATCACCATAAGTCAGCACATGAATATCCGTGCGCAGCGGCAGGTTCGATTCCACTGGCTTGCGCTTGAACGCTTCCATCGCATAGGCCAGGTGCGGGCCGTGGCGGTAGGTCAGCGTCAGCGGGTACTGCTTGCAATCCGGAAAACTCTCCGCAATGCGGTGTTGCAGAAACGATTCGTCGGCGCCCAGGTGCGAATAGATGACCTGATCCTTGTCGCCCACGCCCACAAAATACGTCAGCCCCACGCGCAGCAGCGCGTCGATGATGCAGAACGACGCTTCGTTCACGTCGTGCATTTCGTCGCACAGCACGAGTTTGATGGCGGGCAGCACGTCGCGCGGCTCGGCGCCGGAACGCAGCAGGCAGGCCAGGTCGTAGGTGGCGTCAAAGAAACCGCGCGCGTTGATATAGCCGAAGACGTCGACGCGCTGCCGTTCGTATTCCACCGCCCACAGGTAATCCGTCAACGGGACGCCCACACTCTCGGCGGCGAATTCCGGGTCGTCGATATCCGCAGACGACAGCCGCAGCGTGGCCTTCAGTTTCAGAAGATTGTCCAGAAACTGGCTGACCGCCGTGTTGTGGGTGCGGATGTCCAGCTGATCCGCATAGTGCGGGTGGTTGATGGCCACGTATTCCAGCGCGTCCAGCGCATAGGCTTGCTGTTCGCGCGTGGTGGGCAAGGGTTCAGGCTTGCCGTCTTCGATCTTCGCCAGCACGCGGCGCGCGAAGTCTTCAACGGTCAGCACATTGACGCGCCGCGCCGTCTGGTAGGCGATGCCGACCTCGACCAGCCGGCCTTGCAAGACCTGGCGTGCCTCGTCGGTGAAGGTCAGCGCCAGGATGTCTTCGGGCGGCAGGCCGCGTGTCAGCGCTTCTCCGATGCGCAGCGCCAGCGTGGTGGTCTTGGCGGCGCCCGCGTTGGCGATGACAAGGCTGGTCCGGCTCCGCGCGGTCTGGATACGGGTTTGCTCGTCGGTAGGCACGAATCCGGCGGGCAGGAACTGGGCGGAGGGCGTGTTTGTGGTCATCTAGGCAATAGGGGCGCGATCGGAACCATCGCAGGGGCAAGCGCCAGTGTAACGATTCCGGCGGGCGGACCCCGCAGCGCTGTTACGCCTGGCGTCGCGCCGCAGTTTGTCTCCGCCAAAATACAAACGGCTGGCCGACGCACTGGAGATCCTCCGAAACGCAAACGGCCGGCGGACGTATTAAGCAACCGCCTAAACGCAAACGGCCGGCGGACGCACTGGGCATCCGCCGGCCGCCGCCGACCGTCTAAGCAACGGGTCGCGCAATCAGCGCACCGGCCACCCATACATCAGGCCGCCATTGCGGTACGACGCGTTCAGCCCGCGCGTCAGCTTCAGCGGGCTGCTGGGGCCCAGGTTCTTTTCAAAGCTCTCGCCGTAGTTGCCGATCTGCTTGATGATGTTGTAGGCCCACTTGTCGTCCACGCCCAGGTTCTTGCCCATGCCCGGCGTCACGCCCAGCAGGCGCTGCACGTTGGGGTTGGTGCTCTTGAGCATTTCATCCACGTTCTTGGACGTGACGCCGTATTCCTCGGCTTCCAGCATGGCAAACATGGTCCAGCGCACCACGTTGAACCATTGCTCGTCGCCCTGGCGCACCATCGGGCCCAGCGGTTCCTTCGAGAAGTTCTCGGGCAGGATGTCGTATTTTTCCGGGCTTTCCAGATTGCTGCGCGCGGCCGCCAGCTGCGACTTGTCGCCGGTGAACGCATCGCAGCGTCCCACCGCGAAGGCGCGGATGATTTCATCCAGGCGTTCCACCACCACGGGCTTGAACACGATGTTCTGCGACCGGAACCAGTCCGCCAGATTCAGCTCCGTGGTCGTGCCCGGCTGCACGCAGACCGTGGCGCCGTCCAGCTCCTTGGCGCTTTTCACGTTCAGCGACTTGTTCACCATGATGCCCTGGCTGTCGTAGTAGTTCACGCCCACACCGATCAGGCCCAGCGTCGTGTCACGCGTCAACGACAGGGTGGTGTTGCGCGGCAGCACGTCCACTTCGCCCGACTGCAACGCGGTGAAACGCTGCACGGCGCTGACCGCCATGATCTTGGATTTGGACGCGTCGCCGAACATGGTGACGGCCAGCGCGCGGCACAGGTCCACGTCCAGCCCGATCCAGCCGCCCTTGCTGTCATTGACCGAGAAGCCCGCGACGCCCGTGGACACGCCGCACTGGACAAAGCCCTTGTTCTTGACGCTGTCGAAAGTCACGCCGGCCGTCGCGGCCCAGGACGAAAGAAATAAGGCGGTGCCTGCCGCAACGTGTTTGAGTGCTTTCATGGTGTCTCCGCGCCTAGGGCGCATGGGTATTTTCTCGGCCAGCGGGCCGGAGTGCGCGGAATGGTAGCCAGCGCCACGGGGCGGGAATATCAGGGAATTCCCGTTAAATCCACTGGGCGGAATTTTGGAGAGATAATCATCGCCAAGCCGAAACGGGGCGGACGATGAATCACAACGACGAACAACACCAACGCAACGCGCGCGGCGGCCGATGGCGGCCGTTCAGCTTTTTCATGAATCAGCTGCGCAGCGGATGGCGCGAACTGATCCGCGTCAACGCCAGCGACCGGCGCTGGGAAATGCCGCTGGCTGCCGCTTTGTCGTCCGGGCTGCCCCTGATGGTGGGCGCGTATTTCGGGCGTATGGATTATGGGCTGATGTCCAGCCTGGGCGGCATGGTGTTTCTGAGCCTGCCCAATTCGTCCTTGCAGCACCGCATGATGATGTTGCTCGCGGCCTCGTTTGGCATGGTGGCCTGCTTTGCGGTGGGGGCGTTGACGCAGTTCTGGCCCACGGTCATGATCGCGGCGCTGACGCTGATCGCCATGCTGGTCAATATGGTGTGCCGCTGTTATCGGCTGGGGCCGCCGGGCAGTCTGTTCTTCATCATGGCCACCGCCATTGCCGCGTATACGCCCGGCACCATCGAAGAGGTGCCGTTGCGCGTGGGCATGGTGGCGCTGGGATGCCTGGTCGCGTGCCTGGTGGCGTTTGCGTATTCGCTGCACATGACGCGTGTGGCGCCGCCACCTGTTGAAACGCCGCTGCCTCGGCCGACGTTCGATTTTGTTGTATATGACTCCGTCATCATCGGATTATTCGTTGGCATATCGCTGCTGGTGGCGGAACTGATGCAGTTGCCGCGCCCGTACTGGGTGCCGGTCAGTTGCCTGGCGATTATCCAGGGGGCGTCGTTGTGGGCCGCCTGGAGCCGCCAGCTTCACCGCGTATTCGGCACCGCGTTGGGTTTGTGCGTGGCGTGGCTGCTGCTCAACCTGCCATTGAATGTATGGACGCTGAGTCTCGTGATGATGGCGCTGACCTTCGGCATCGAAACGCTGGTGGTGCGCCATTACGCCAGCGCGGTGGCGTTGATTACGCCGCTCACCATCTTCCTGGCCGAAGCGCCGCATTTGGGCCAGGGGTATCCGTCGGCGGTGATACACGCAAGATTCGTGGATACGGTGATCGGCGCTTTCATCGGCGTGTTGGGGGCGGTGCTATTGCATAACCCGCGCATCCGGCCCGTGCTGTCGCGGTGGATGCGCGCGGTATTACCTAAACGGGTGATGTGACGCGAGTCAGACGCCGCCTGCCGTCGGTTCAAGGCCCGCATCGCAATATGGGCACGCTGGCGCCTGCACGCCATGCAGGCACTCATGCGACAGCCACTGGCTCAGCCGGTCGTAGCTTTCCATATTGCTGCGCCAGTTTGGCGCGCACAGATAATAGCCAAGCGGGCTTTCGAAGCTGCGGTCGAATATGTCCACCAGCTGCCCCGTGGCCAATTCCTTTTCTATCAGGCAGTGCGGCATCAGCGCCACACCAAAGCCCGATGACGCCGCCTGGATAATCATCGAAAACAGATTGAACCCAGGCCCGAAGCGCGCGCGGTCATAATCGCCCAGGTACGTAGAAAACCAATATTCCCACGACAGCGGAATCTCGATGTGCTGCAACAGCGTGCATTGCTTGATGTCTTCCAGGCTGTTGATGGGATGCTCGTCCAGATACTCTCGCGAGCACACCAGCCGGGTTTCGCGGCCGGTCAGATACTTGGCGTCGCCATCGTGCGAATCCCCGTAGCCATATTGAATAGACGCATCGAAATCCAGTTCGGTGCTTTTGTAATCGGCAACGCTGTAGCGGACGAAGTTGATCGAGATATCCGGGTTGAATTCCCGAAAGGTCTTCAGCCGGGGGAACAGCCACTGCGCCGCAAACGTCGGCGCGGCGGACACATTCAGGGATTTGGCCGATTGCTGCGTGGCCATGATCTGCGACGTGGCGCTTTCCAGCGTATGCAAGGCTGGACGGATCAGGCTCAGATACGTCGCGCCCATGCGCGTCAATTGCAGGCCGTTGGTGCCACGGATGAACAGCGCGTGACCCAGGTAGCTTTCCAGCGTGGCGATATGGCGGCTGATCGCGCTTTGCGTCACGAACAGTTCCTTGCCGGCCTTGGAAAACGACAGATGGCGCGCCGCTGCGGTGAACGCATTCAATTCAGACAGGGTAGGGCAGCGGCGTCGCATGGCGGTAGGAATAATGCAGAGGATCTGTCGCCCGAGGGGGTATGAGTAGCACTCATAAGGCTGTTCGTATTTGTGTCGAATGCCTAAGGGGAGACCCGGTATCGGAGCCTTGGATTGTACCGGTAGAGTTCGCCATGCTGAATTTCCTGCATGTCGAACGGATAGCGTGATTTATTTATGAAGCCGGTTGTTGTTAAGAATTGCAAGATCTTGAATACCCGAACGTTGGCCCTGGAAGACGCCGCCAACGTGCTGATCGAAGACGGGATGATCACCCGCATCAGCGCTGACGAGCTGTCGGCGCCCGACGCAGAGGTGCTGGACGCCCAGGGCATGACGCTGATGCCGGGCATGATCGACTGCCACGTGCACGTGGTGGCCTCGTCGTTCAACCTGGGCCGCGTGGCGGCCATGCCCAATGCGCTGGCGCTGTTGCGCGCGCTGCCGATCATGCAGGGCATGCTGGATCGCGGCTTTACGTCGGTGCGCGATGCCGGCGGCGCAGACTGGGCGCTGGCGCAGGCCGTGCTGGACGGCACGGTGGACGGCCCCCGGCTGTTCTGCTCGGGCAAGGCCCTGTCGCAAACGGGCGGCCATGGCGACTTCCGCCCGCGTAACGATGAGCTTGATCCGTGCCCGTGCTCGGTCAAGATCGGCAACATTGGCCGCGTGGTCGATGGCGTGGACAACTGCCGCCTCGCCGTGCGCGAAGAAATCCTGAAGGGCGCCACCCAGATCAAGGTCATGGCGTCGGGCGGCGTCGCCTCGCCCAACGATCCGATCCAGAACCTGGGGTTCTCCGAGGCCGAACTGATCGCCATCGTGGAAGAAGCCACCAACGCCAGCACCTATGTGATGGCGCATGCCTACACGCCGCGCGCCATCACGCGCGCCGTGCGTTGCGGCGTACGCACCATCGAGCACGGCAACCTGGTGGACCACGAAGCCGCCCGCGTGATGAAGGAACACGGCGCCTACATGGTGCCCACGCTGATCACGTACGAAGGCCTGGCCAACGACGGTGAACGCTATGGCTTGCCGCTGGACTCGGTGAAGAAGATCGCCACGGTCCGCACGCAAGGCCTGACCGCGCTGGAAATCCTGGACGAAGTGGGCGTGAAGATGGGCTACGGCAGCGACCTGCTGGGCGAAACCCACTACATGCAAGCCGACGAACTGGTGCTGCGCAGCCGCGTGCTGGGCAACGCCAAGGTCATCCAGCAAGCCACGCTGATCGGCGCCGAAATCCTGAACCAGGAAGGCCTCTTGGGCGAAGTGGTGGAAGGCGCGCATGCCGACCTGCTGCTGGTTGACGGCAACCCGCTGGACAACATTGAACTCTTGACGCGCCCGGATGCGATGAAAGTCATCATCAACCGCGGCCTTGTGCACAAGAACGCGCTGAACTAAGGAAATCTTCACCATGTATTCCGTATCAGACCGCCTGGAGCGGCTGCCTTTTTCCAGCTTCCATTTCCGGTTGCTGATGATCGGCGGCCTGGGGCTCGCGTTCGAGGCGCTGGACGCCGGCATCATCGCCTTCATCATTCCGTCGCTGCGCGTGCAGTGGGGCTTGTCCACGGGCCAGATCGGCTGGATCGCCAGCAGCACGTACGTAGGCTTTCTGGTCGGCGCGCTGTTCTCGGGCATTCTTGGCGACCGCTACGGCCGCAAGAAAATCATGATGTGGGCCTTGCTGCTGTTCTGCGTGGCCACGTTCTTCAACGCATTTGCGCGCAACTATCACGAGTTCTACATCCTGCGCATGATTGCCGGTATCGGCATGGGCGCGGAAGGCGCGATCATTGCGCCGTACCTGGCCGAATTCGTCAGCAGCAAGTATCGCGGCCGCTTCACCGGCGCGCTGGCGGGCTTCTTCTCGTTTGGCTTCGTGATGTCGGCGTTGCTGGGTTATTTCATCGTGCCGCTTAGCGACGATGGCTGGCGCTGGATCATGATCATCGCCTCGGTGCCGGTGGTGTTCCTGCTGTGGTGGCGCAAGTCGCTGTTTGAATCGCCGCGTTGGCTGGAGCATACGGGCCAGACGGCAGAAGCCAATCGCATCTGCACCATCATCGAAACCGAAGTGCAGCAGAAGCTGGGCCGCCCCTTGCCCACGCCGGTGGCAACGCGCAAGTCCGCGACTGCCGTCGCCGAACCGCAGGGCGCCATGGCCAAGCTGGCCTCGCTGTTCTCCAAGCAGTATCTGGGCACGACGGTGCTGGTCTGGGTATTCTGGATCACCGTGCTGTTCTGCTACTACGCCTTCCTGGTGTGGATTCCCAGCCTGCTGGTCGAGCGCGGCTTCACCATCACGAAGAGCTTCTCGTACACCATCCTGATCTATCTGTCGCAGATCCCTGGCTATTTCTCGGCCGCGTATTTCAACGACAAGATCGGCCGCAAGTACACGATTCTGATCTACATGCTGTTGTCGTGCCTGTCGGCGCTGGGCCTGGCGCTGGCCAGCGGTGAAACGCAGATCATCATGTTGAGCATGCTGCTGTCGTTCGGTATGAATGGCGTGATTGCCGGCCAGTACACCTACACCGCCGAGATCTACCCGACTTCCATCCGGGCCACCGGCATGGGCGCGGCGTCGGCCTTTGCGCGGATCGGGTCGATTGCATCGCCGACGATCGTGGGCGTGGCTTACCCGGTGCTGGGCTTTGCAGGCGTGTTTGCGATGATGACGGCCATCTTGCTGGTGGGCGGCCTGGGCATCCTGTTCTTCGGCAAGAACACGCGTGGCGTGGTGCTTGAGGAGATCCGTTGATGAACGCCAGCTCCGTATCGACATCGGCGCTGGCCCCTTGGGCCGCGCATGCGCGGGCCTTGGCCCTGGCGCCCAACCGCGACGCGCAATGGCAGGTGATTTCCCGCCTGCTGGCCGACGCGTTCGGACACCAGCTGTTTACCGCGCTGGTGTATCTGGAATCGCAGCAGCTGATGAAGCGCCTGTACACGTCCGATGAAAGCATCAGCCCGCTGGGCGGCTTCAAGGCGACGGGCAATGGGCCGTGGTCGCGTCATGTGCTGGGCGAAGGCAAGCTGTATGTCGCCAGCACCGAAGACGATGTGCGCACGGTGTTTTCCGAAGCGCCGATGCTGATTGAACGCGGGCTGCAATCCGCATTCAACCTGCCGGTGCGGGTCGAGGGCCGGGTGGTGGGCTCGTTGAACCTGCTGAGCACGCGCCACGCGT
>CAJYKY010000359.1 GCA_913775005.1 uncultured Achromobacter sp. | reverse complement strand
CCATTCTTCACGATCACCTGCTTGCGCACGGCGGCGCCGTGACGCGCGCGACCACGCTGGTGGATCTGCGCACGGAGGCGGACGGCATGGTGGCCGCCGTCGAACACGGCGGCGCGCGCAGCGAGATCCGCGCGCAATGGGTGGTGGGGTGCGACGGGCATCACAGCACCGTGCGCAAGCTGATGGGCATTGATCAGGACGGCCACGACATTCTTCAACCGTGGGCCGTGTTCGATGCCACCATCCCCGCATGGCCGTGGTCGTACGAGGCCAACTACGCCTATCTGGACCTCACGCCCGTCATCCTGACCGCGTTGCCGGACCAGCGCTGGCGCGTGTATCTGCGCCCGCAATCCGACGAATCCGATCTGGTGTCCGATGCGCTGGCTACCCTGCAACGATATTTGCCCGGTGCACGTTTCGATAAGGTCGAGCATCCCACGCGTTTTACCTGCCACACCAAGGTGGCGCAGCGCTTTCGCGCGGGCCGCGTGCTGTTGGCGGGCGACGCCGCGCACACGTGCAGCCCCGCGCAAGGGCATGGCATGAACACCGGCTTGCAAGACGCCTACAACCTGGGCTGGAAGCTGGCGCTGGTGTGCCAGGGGCATGCCTCCGAGGCCTTGCTGGACAGCTACCACGCGGAACGCCGGCCGGTGGCCGATCACGTGATGGCGTCGGGCGATGCCGCCGAGTGCGCGCAGATGGTTCAGGGATGGCGCGCGCGGCATGAGCGTGACGTGGCCATCAAGACGGCTTTCGCCGACCCCGTCACGCGTCACCATGAAGCCGTGGCCGAAGCGGAACTGGATATCGACTACGCGGGCTCGCCCATCGTCATGGGCGATGTGCACGATGCGCTGTGGCCCGGGCAGCGTTTGCCGGATCAGATTCCGGTGCGATATGCGTCGGGTGTTGCGGGGCATCTGCATAGTTGTGCGGCGGGTCTCGTCGAAACGGACCCGCGCCCTCCCGGCCAGGGCCACGCCGCCATTCTGATCGCCTGCGCCGACACGCCTGCCGACGAGCTCATGCGGGTACGCCGCGATATGCAGGCGTTGGCCGGCGGCGCCATCATCGAACGCGTGGTCGCCGTGACGGCCAACGCGGGCACGGCGGACGCCGATGCCTACCTGACGCCGGACACCGCCCAATCGCTAGGGGTGCGCGGCGTGGTGCTGCTGGTCATACGCGCCGACGGCCATGTCGGGCTGCGCGCTGACCAAGGCCATGCCCACGCGCTGTCGGCCTATATCGAACGGCTTCAAAGCTAAGGGTTTTCACCAGTCCCCGGCATGTCGATTTCGGTGTCCTCTGAGCGTCGTAGCAGTACGACCCACTCTTTCAAAGGCGGACACACCATGACCACCGGAACCGTAACGCTGCACCGCGTATTGCGCGCGTCGCCCGACCGCGTCTATCGCGCTTTCATCGACGCCGACGCGCTGGCCAAATGGCTGCCCCCGTACGGCTTTATCTGCCAGGTGCATCACCTGGACGCCAAAGTCGGCGGCACGTACAAGATGTCCTTCCGCAACTTCGGCTCAGGTCATAGCCACGCGTTCGGCGGCGAATACCTGGAGCTGGTGCCAAACGAAAAGCTGCGCTATTCCGACCGCTTCGACGACCCCAACCTGCCCGGCGAAATGATCACGACGGTCACGCTGCGCAAGGTCATCTGCGGCACCGAAGTCCACATCGTGCAGGAAGGCATCCCGGCCGCCATTCCCGCCGAGATGTGCTACCTGGGCTGGCAGGAATCGCTGATGCAGCTGGCCAAACTCGTCGAACCCGAAATCCCCGACTGAACCCCGGAGATTTGCGTCGCACTGTATCTGCCCCTGGGGCCGGTACATTCGAACACCCGCCGGATGGGCGCCCTCTCTATAAAGCAGCCATGGCAGCAGCAACCCCACGCGTGCCGCCGCTTACTTTACGGAGAACTTGCATGTCGGACCCCATCAATGCGCAGCGCCGCAAACTGCTTGGCGCCACCACCACGCTGGCGGGCGCCAGCCTGTTGAGCCTGGGCCTGGGCGCCTCTGCCCAGGCCAATCCGCGACCCGCCCGCGCATCCAGCGCAAGCGCGGCTGCGTTTGGCGGCCTTCGCCAGATCAACGCGGGCACGCTCAATATTGGCTATGTGGACAGCGGCCCCGCGAACGGGCCGGTAGCCATCCTGCTGCACGGCTGGCCCTACGATATCCACAGCTTCATCGACGTCGTGCCGATGCTGACGGCGGCCGGCTACCGCGTCGTGGTGCCGCACCTGCGGGGTTACGGCACCACGCGCTTCCTGTCGGCCGACACGCCGCGCAATGGCGAACAGGCGGTGGTGGCGGTGGACATCATTGCGTTGATGGACGCCTTGAAAATCGAACGCGCTGTCATCGCAGGCTTTGACTGGGGCGCACGCACCGCCAACATCATGGCGGCGTTGTGGCCCGAACGCTGCCAGGCGCTGGTGTCCGTCAGCGGCTATCTGATCGGCAGCCAGGAAGGCAACCGCAAGCCGCTGCCGCCCGAAGCCGAGCTGCAATGGTGGTATCAGTTTTACTTCGCCACCGAACGCGGCGCAGCCGGCTACGCCGCCAATCTGCACGGCTTCAACAAGCTGATCTGGAAACTGGCGTCGCCCCAATGGCAGTTTGACGATGCCACCTATCAACGGTCGGCCGCCTCGTTCGACAACCCGGACCACGTCGCCATCGTGGTGCACAACTACCGCTGGCGCCTGGGGCTTGCACAAGGCGAGGCGCAGTACGACACGCTGGAGCAGCAACTGGCCTTGGCGCCCAAGATCAGCATCCCCACGATCACGATGGAAAGCGACGCCAACGGCGCGCCCCACCCGCCCCCGGCGGCCTACGCCAAGCAATTCACCGGCAAATACCAGCACCGCGACATCACGGGCGGCATCGGCCACAACCTGCCGCAAGAGGCGCCCAAGGCGTTTGCGGAGGCGGTACTGGCGGTGGGGCGCGGGTAGCCCCGCATCAGCGCTAGGGCGTCTGAAACACCTGAGCCGACTTCACGGAGGCCCACCCGGCCTCCCATTCCCGCGTCATGCGAGCCAACAAACCAGGATCGATGCGCTGCCCGGTTTCGCGCAGCGTGTCGTCCATGGCAGCCCCGATGCGTTCGATGACGTCATCGGGTCGCGATACACCACATGCCGCGCGCCCAAACTGCATCAGCACCTTGCGCGTGGGATATTCCCTTTTCTTGTTCATCTTCAACGCCAGCGTCCGATCAGACAGCGTGCGCCCTGATTGCGGATCTTCGACGTCATACACGCTTGTTGTCACCACGTCGAAGAGCGGCGCCAGCGCAGGAAACCCCGCCCCGGGGTGCTGACACAGCAAACCGAAATTTTTCAGATGCGCATCACCATTGCGCACCATGACAGACAGCACCACGTACTCGAAATATCGCGCCAGGCTTTCCATGCGGTTTGTGCCGCACAACAGACCGATCATCTGTGCAATGGATTCATAAGAGCTCTGATACTTTTCCCTTGCGCTCTTACGCAGCAACACCGCCATGTCTTCAAAGCCCAGCGCTTGTGTGCCGTCCAGATCGAATCGACGCATCACGAACAGTGACCCATCGTCCGACAGCCAGAAGTCCGGCACACGTATGCCAGCTTTCTTTGCCGCACTCATGCACAGATATTCGTTCTGCGCCAAGAATGGATAATCTTCACCAGCCGCTTTCACGATCAGGTCCGACGTGAATGTGGTGGACTTGTCGATGATTCGATTGGCGTCACCGGCGTCCGCATCCGGCATCATGACCTTGGGTTGAAACCCCGAAATACCCGACGTCAGATACGCGCTGACCAGATAGTCGAACAGTTCAACGCTTGCCCCGCTGCTCAGCAATTCTGACAACCCGACCTTGGGCTGCACGCCGACGGCATCGCGCCCGGGTTCGCGGTAGCGCAAGCGGCCAATCTGATTGCTGCCAGTCAGCGCCAGCAGCCGCATATCGTCAAGCTGCACGTCTTTGCCAAAGCGTTCCCAGAGCTTTTCGTACAGATAACCTTCCGGCCGGTTCATTGCGAAAATCGACGGCAACACCGTGTCCGCATAGCTTTCGGCACGCTGCGGCATGATCAATGATATTTCCCGATCTTGTCCGGGCTGGGTGTAATTGAAGACGAACCGGGATTCCTTTTCCAGCAAGCCCGACTCGCCTTGAGGGGTGCTGATTTCCAGCCGCTTTATCTTGGCGTCACTCATCGTTCAGGCGCCCCACGTCGTCGTAGTTGATGCGCGCGGTGTCGATGCGCAAACCCAGGTTCAACGCTGCCAGCGCGCGCATGATGGAATGCAGGCCCACGTTCTCGCCCTTTTCAATCTGCACGATCAGCTGACGGCTCAGGCCAGCGCGTTCGGCAAGCGCGGCCTGGCTCAACTTCTGCTGCTTGCGCTCCCGCTGAAAGTTGGCGCCGAATTGAGCGGGAAGCAATGCGGTAGGCAAGTACGCCATCGTCGGCATTCCTGTGGGCGAGACCTTATCGTGATGCCATAAACTTACCGCACCCGGCGGGCTTCAGGCCATAAACATGTTAGCTATAACCGACATTTTCATATTTAAGGCTAAAAATGTCGGCTAAACCGTACATTTTTTTGCGGCCCGCCGCCCCTCTTAAGGCTGACGCACCGCCTCCACCTGGATCTTCAGTTTGACCTCGGGCTTGAAGCCCATATCCAGGCCAAAGTTCAGGCCGAAGTCCTTGCGGTTGAATTCCGTAGAGACGTCGGCGCCGCAGACTTCGCGTTTGATCATCGGGTGCTGGATGCATTTGAAGTCGTCGATGTCCATCTTGACCTTGCGCGTGACGCCGCGCAGGGTCAGGTCGCCGGTGGCTTCTTCGGGGCGGTCGCCGTCGAACTTGGTGAAGGTGCCTTTGAAGGTGGCGGTGGGGTATTTGGCAGCGTCGAAGATGTCCGGCGCGACGGCGTGCTGGTTCATTTCGTCGTGGCCGAAGTCTACGGAGTTGATATCGACGGTGACTTCGACGGTGCCGGTGCGCGCCTCGCGGTCCAGCACGACAACGCCCTGGGACTTGTTGAACTTGCCACGCCAGGTCGACAGGCCGCCGAAGTGGTCGGCTTCGAAACTGGGGTAGGTGTGTGACGGATCCAGGTCGTAAGTGACGGGCGCGGCGGTGGCGGACACGGACGCGAGCGCGCCGGCGCTTGCGAGCAGCAGGGTCGGAATCAGCTTCATCAAGGCTCCTTGCAAAGGGTATTCAGACGGAGTAACAGCATCGAGCGGGCGCATAGACGCGCGCGACAATGATTTCGGACCCTCGACAATATCATTCAGTTCCGCGTCAGCATGCGCGCCGTCCAGCTGAATCCGCGTTGCCGGGCCAGTCTGAAACCGGTTGTTGGAAACACTCACCATTTTGTAAGGGCGGATGGCGGAATCACGCAATAATGCGCGTGCGCATTTACCGCACACACAGGAATGACAATGAATAAAGTGTTTGCCTTGCTACTGACGGCCGCCTTGCCGATGGCCGCCCTGGCGCAGCCCGACGTGGAGCCGCTCAAGCTGAATGCGGAGAACAAGCTTTACTGCAACGCGCAGACCGACTGGTGCGTGGGCATCAACACCGAAGGCACGATGGAAACGAATGGCCCGTACGCCACCAGCCGCACGCTGCGTTCGGACCGCAACATCTGGGACTTGCCGGACATCCCGAACTTCAAGGGCTTCACCGTGTGGCCCCAGCTCATCCGCCTGAGCGAAGATCGCGCCATCGTGGGCGTGATCGGGCCGGCGCAGCCGGACTACAACCTGGAGACGCCGCTATCCAATGGCACGTTCACGCGCCAGGACCTGTATCTGTTTGAAGTGACGCTGGGCGAGCCGTCCAGCTCGAACCTGGTGTTCATCACGCCGATGACGGCCACCACGTCTCTGCGCACCTGCTTTAACGAAGCCGACGAGAAAAAGCGCGGGGGCCATTGCATGGACACCTATCGCTACCAGGCCGATATCCAGGCGCTGGCGGGTAAGCAGCAGGCCGACGGCAAGGAATATCCCAACTTGCAGATCACCACGCAGGCGACGCGCTCATCGGCCGGGCCGAGCCCGCATGCGAATGCCACCGCCGCGCAAGCCGCGCCAGTGCCCGACAAGCAGTGCAGCTATACCGCGACGTACCAGTGGAATGCGGATGGCGGTCTGTATGAACCGACGCAACCGGTGCCCGATTGCGTCGAATTCCTGGACCCGCAGGCAAAGAAAAAGCCGTAAGCGGCCGCCCCTAGCGCAAGCCCGGCTTACTCCGCGTAGCCCGGGTTGCGGCGGTCCAAGCGGCGCAGCAGCCCCGGCCACGCCAGCGAGGCCTTGTACGCGCGGTCGGCGGGCGATTCCACGCCGGCGCGCTCAAGCACCTCGGGCGGAATGAAGACCAGCTCACCGCCACCCGCCTGGGCGCGCACCTGCGCCATGCAGGCGGCTTCCAGGCGATGCATGGCCTGGAAGGCCTCGGCCATGGTCTGGCCCACCGTCAGCAAACCGTGATTGCGCAGGATCATGTATTGGTTCGCGCCCAGGTCGCGCACCAGACGCGGCTGCTCATCCGGGTTCAAGGCCAGCCCTTCGTAGTCGTGATAGCTCAGCGACCGCAGCGCGATGAACGCGAACTGCGACAAGGGCAGCAGCCCCGCCTTCTGCGCCGACACCGCCACGCCGTTGATCGAATGCGTGTGCAGCACGCACATCGCGTCTTTGCGGGCCGCATGGATACAGCTGTGGATCGTGAAGCCGGCCGGGTTGATGGTGTATTCCGACTCCATGACCTTGTTGCCGTGCAGGTCGATCTTGACGAGGCTGGACGCCGTGATCTCGTCGAACATCATGCCGTAGGGGTTGATCAGGAAATGTTCGGTGCCCGGCACCTTGGCGGTGATGTGCGTGAAAATCAGGTCATCCCAGCCAAACAGCGCCACCAGCCGGTACAGCGCCGCCAGGTCGGTGCGCACCTGCCATTCGGTGGCGCTGACCTTGTCACGCACGCTGGCGCCGTGGCCCGCGCTGCCCGGCGCGGGGTGTTGCGCCCCGCTATGCGCGATGTTCTGTCCTGTCTCCTGCATACCCATCTCCTGTTATGTGTGTCACCCCGAGGCCAACGCGCCACGGAATCCGTCAGGCACTTTATTCCTTTTGCGTCATGCCGGCTTGGCGCCCGGTAACGGCGTCCACCTGATGAAAATCCCTCTACTCGTGCGAGAATCAGCAATCTTCCCAAGGATAAGGACACGCCTTGAGCCAGAGCCCCACCCCGCGCACCCTGCCCGGCTTCTTTCGGTCGCATCTGGAATCGCTGTCCGGCGTCGGCCTGCTGCTGGGCACGCTGTTCTTCGCCGCCTCGCTCACCCCCACGCTGGTGCCTCGTACCTATCTCACCCAGGGCGTGCTGGCGGGTGCGTGTCTGGCCGCCGGATATGGACTGGGCGTGCTGTGGCACTGGATCTGGGCCTACCTGGAACTTCCCGAGCCTCGCGCCCGCGCGGCGCGCATCGTCAACGCGGTCATCACAGTGCTGTGCCTGGCTGTGCTGGCCGTGTTTCTATGGCGCGCGGCCGAATGGCAGAACACGATCCGCGCGCTCATGTCGATGGAACCGGTCACCAGCGCGCACCCATTCAAAGTTTGCGCCACCGCCGTGGTCACCTTCACGGCGCTGTTGGCGCTGGCGCGGCTGTTCAAAGGCGTGGCGCGCTACGTGTCCCGGCAGGTGCGGCGCGTGGTACCCCGGCGCGTGGCCAATGTGGCCGGTGCCGCCATCGCCATCCTGATTTTCTGGTCGCTGGCCAACAACGTCTTCTTCCGCGCGGCGCTGCATGTGCTGGACGCGTCGTTCCGCGAGTACGACGCGCTGTTGGAACCCGAGCGCCCCCAGCCGCTAGACGCCGCCAAGACGGGCAGCCCCGATTCGCTCATCGCCTGGAAGGCGCTGGGCCGGGCGGGCCGCGAATACATCGCGTCGGGTCCGCGCGCCGACGAGATCCGCGCGCAG
>CAJYKY010000358.1 GCA_913775005.1 uncultured Achromobacter sp. | reverse complement strand
CAGCGCGTCGCGGCGCGCGTCCTTCAGGTCGCTCTCCACCATTTCCTTGACCAGTTGCGCGAAGCTGGTGCGCGGTTCCCAACCCAGCTTTTCGCGCGCCTTGGTGGGGTCGCCCAAGAGCGTTTCCACTTCGGTCGGACGGAAGTAGCGCGGGTCGACACGCACGATGACCTGGCCAGGCTTGATGTCGTGCACCGGCGAGAACAGCACGGTGGCCGTTTCTTCCAGCCCTTCACCTTCCCAGGCCAGCAGGATGCCCAGCTCGCGCGCCGCCGTATTGATGAATTCGCGCACGCTGTACTGCATGCCGGTGGCGATGACGTAGTCTTCCGGCGTGTCTTGTTGCAGCATCAGCCACTGCATTTCGACGTAGTCGCGGGCGTGGCCCCAATCGCGCAGCGCCGACAGGTTGCCCAGGTACAGGCATTCCTGAAGTCCCAATACGATGCGCGCCAGGCCGCGCGTGATCTTGCGCGTGACGAAGGTTTCGCCGCGCTTGGGCGATTCGTGATTGAACAGGATGCCGTTGCAGGCGTACATGCCGTAGGCTTCGCGGTAGTTCACGCTGATCCAGTAGGCATACAGCTTGGCGGCGGCGTAGGGGCTGCGCGGGTAGAAGGGGGTAGTTTCCTTCTGCGGCGTTTCCTGCACCAGGCCGTAAAGCTCGGACGTGGACGCCTGATAGAAGCGCGACTTGTTTTCCAGCTTCAGGATGCGGATGGCTTCAAGCAGGCGCAGCGTGCCCAGGCCGTCGGCGTTGGCGGTGTATTCCGGTTCTTCGAACGAGACGCCCACATGGCTTTGCGCAGCCAGGTTGTAGATCTCGTCGGGTTGCACCGACTGCACGATGCGGATCAGGCTGCACGAGTCCGTCATGTCGCCGTGATGCAGCACGAAGTTGCGCGGCTGGTCGTGCGGATCTTGGTACAGATGGTCGATGCGCGCGGTGTTGAACAGCGAAGCACGCCGCTTGATGCCATGGACTTCATAGCCCTTGGCCAGCAGGAACTCCGCCAGATAGGCGCCGTCTTGTCCGGTAACGCCGGTAATCAGTGCCCGTTTTGGCATGGTTGTATCCTTAAGACTTAGTAACTGCACGAAAGGAGCCGAAGGCTGCGGAACCAATGTGCAATGAGATTACTGTTGCACCAGCCGCCAAGATATCGGCCAAAAGGTCTAAGAGTTCAGCCTGTCGATAGGGAAAAAAGGATTGGATTGATTCATCCAGCGCGCCCAGTGCGGTGACGGTCAGCATGGCCACCAGCGCCGGGCGACGATTGACAGACAGGTAGATCAAACCCGTCAGGAAGGCGTAAGCCAGAAGATGCAGACGCTTGTCGCCAAACGCATCCGACATCTCCGCCGCCAGCCCCGGCAGATTCCCCACCGTGATCAGCACGGCGAAGAACACCCCGGCCAGCGGCAGGCAAACGCGTGCCACGCCGGGGCGCCAGAATGGTCGATCTGAAGTCAGATCAGACCCGGCCATACATATCCTGGAATCGCACGATGTCGTCTTCGCCGAGATACGCGCCCGACTGCACCTCGATGATCTCCAGCGGGATCTTTCCCGGGTTCTCCAGGCTATGGGTTTCCCCCAGCGGGATATACGTGGACTGGTTCTCGGTCAGCAGATACTGCTTGTCGCCGTTGTAGATCCGCGCCGTGCCCGACACCACGATCCAATGCTCCGCCCGGTGGTGATGCATCTGCGACGACAGCCGCGCGCCGGGTTTGACCGTGATGCGCTTGACCTGGTAGCGCGGCCCATGGCCCACCGAGTCATACGACCCCCACGGACGCTGCACCTCGCGGTGGTGATTCAATTCCGACCGGTGCTGCGTCTTGAAGATCTCCACCAGCCGCTTCACATCCTGTGACCGCGACTTGTGCGCCACCAGCACCGCATCCGCCGTTTCGATCACGACGATGTCATCCAGCCCCACCGACGCCACCAGCCGGCTGGTGGAATGGATCAGGCAATTGCGTGAATCCTCCACCATCACATCGCCGGTGGTCGAATTGCCTTCCACCGTCTTCTGCGCAATGCCCCAGACGGCATCCCAGGCGCCCACGTCACTCCACGAAGCCGCCAGCGGGATGACGACGGCGCTGTCCGTGCGTTCCATGATGGCGTAGTCCATCGAATCGCTGGGGCAGGCGTCGAACGCCTCCGCATCCAGGTGAAACAGCCCGCTCTGGCCGTGGCCGGTGGCGACGGCGGCTTGCACCTGTTCCAGCATCTTCGGCGCCAGCCGCGCCATCTCCGACAGGAAGACCGACGCCTGGAATGCGAACATGCCGCTGTTCCAGTAGTACCCGCCATCGTCGATAAAGCGCTGCGCCACTTCCGGCGACGGCTTTTCCACGAAGCGGCGCACGCGCCGCGCCGGCGCCATGTTGCCGGGCTCGTCCGCCTGGATGTAGCCGTAGCCGCTCAGCGGTGCGGTCGGCGTGATGCCGAACGTGACCAGCGCACCCTGGCGCGCGGCCTCGTAGGCTTCGGCGAACGCGGTGCGCAGCACCTCGCCGTCTTCGAGCACATGGTCCGACGGCATGATCAGCATGATCGGATCTTCACCGTCGCGCATGGCGCGCAGCGTGGCCGCTGCAATCGCCGGCGCGGTGTTGCGCGCATGCGGCTCCAGAATGACCTCGGCATCTTCGATGCCCAACTCCAGCGCCTGCTCCGCCGCAATGTACTGATGCGCGTCGTTGCACACCAGCATCGGCTTGTCCTTGGCGCCCGCCGAACCCAGCCGCAGCAAGGTGTTCTGCAACAGGCTGCGGGCATCGGTCAAACGGATGAACTGCTTGGGCAACAGCTCGCGCGACAAGGGCCACAGGCGCGAGCCCGAACCGCCGCAAAGTATGACTGCCCGGTAGGGGGGAGGGGGATTCGTCATGGCGCTCACTCCTTGAAGTAGGCCTGGGTATAGGGATGCACGCCGGGGTCGGCGGCGATCTCTTGTGCGGGCAGCCAGCGGTAACCCTGATGCTGGGTCTGCGGAAGGGTGGTGGGGTCCAGCGACAGCTCGGCCTCATAGGCGAGGACGACGTAATGGGTAGAGCGGCCGGCTGCGCCCTCGAAATTGGTGCCGTAGAAGTGCTCGTACACGCCGCGAGGCGTCCACGCGTCTGCCGCGATGGGCAGGCCCAGCTCTTCTTGCGCCAGGCGGGCCAGGGCGTCGCGCAGCGATTCGTTCTTGCGGATGCGGCCGCCCGGCACAAACCACGCGCCGCGCGCGGGAGGGTTGGTTCGCAAGCCGGTCAGATAGCGGCCAGCGGGGTCGCGCAGCAACAGGTCGATCGACACCAGCGGCAGCATCTCCACCGCGTGGCGAAAGTCCGACTGTGTCAGCACGCCGCCGGGCGCGCGTTGCGGCTCGTCGTGGTGAGCCGGCCATCCCAATGGCTTAGTAGACATTGCGGCCCGTCCATCCCGACACGGCCGTGCGGGCGATGATCAGCAAGTCCATCCGGAACGTCCAGTGCTGGATGTAATAGATGTCATGCTCGACGCGGTCGCTCATCTTGCGCAGCGTGTCGGTCTGCCCGCGAAAGCCATTGACCTGCGCCCAGCCGGTAATGCCCGGCTTGACGCGATGGCGCATCATGTAGCGCTGCACCAGGTCCTTGTACATTTCGTTGTGTTCCAGCGCGTGCGGACGCGGGCCAACCACCGACATATCGCCCATCAGCACATTCAGGAACTGCGGCAGCTCATCCAGACTGGTGCGGCGCAGGAACCCGCCGATACGCGTGATCCGCGAATCATTGCGCGTGGCCTGTGTGACGGTGCCATGCTCCTGATGCACGGTCATCGTGCGAAATTTGTAGACATGGAACACCTTGCCGTCCACGCCCAGGCGCGGCTGGGTGAAGAAGACGGGGCCGCGCGAGGTCAGCTTGACCATCAAGGCGATGGACAGCATCACCGGCGCCAGGCCCAGCAACGCGCAGAACGCAAAGCTGCGGTCGAAGACTTCCTTGGCCCAGCCGCGCACGCCGGCAGCCGGCAGGCTGTTCAGCTGAATGGCGGGCAAACCCAGGAATTCGCCGATGCGGTGGCCCAGCAGCTGGATCGACATCACATCCGGAATCCAGCGGATATCCACCAGGTCATTACGCAGGTGGTAGAGCACCTCGCGCAGCTCCTGCCCCGCTTCCATCGGAAGCACGATCCAGATCTCGCGCACGTTGTGCTCGTGGACGAAGTCGTGCAGGTTATCCAGATCATGCAGACGGCGCACTTGCGGCGGCAGGCTTTCATGCGGTTCGGCATAGATGCCCGCCACTTCATAGCCCGCGCCGCGATAGCGCTCGACCCGGCGCCACAAGTCATGCCCCAGCGCGCCAAAGCCCACCAGCAACACGTGCTTCTTATTCAGCCCGCGATCGCGCGCGGCGCCCAGCACGGCGTAGACAG
>CAJYKY010000357.1 GCA_913775005.1 uncultured Achromobacter sp. | reverse complement strand
CCTACACGACGCTCTTCCGATCTTCTGATTTTTACCGGACGGCACCATACCGCTGTCCGGATCACCCGCAGGATCTAACGATGAAGATGAGCAACATCCCCTTCGGCACCACGGATTGGTCCGAAGTCGAACGTACCGAACACGCTGGCGACACCGGTATGGCGTATTGGCGCACCCGCCAATTCGGCGACCTGCGCGTACGCATGGTCGAATACACGCCGGGCTACCTGGCCGATCACTGGTGTACCAAGGGCCACATCCTGTTCTGCCTGGAAGGCGAATTGCACACTGAGCTGGAAGACGGCCGTCAATTCGTACTGACCGCAGGCATGAGCTATCAGGTTGCCGACCAAGCCGAGCCGCATCGCTCGTCCACGGCCACGGGCGCCAAGCTCTTCATCGTGGACTGACAGGGCGACTGACGCGCCCGCGCCACACGCGAAATTTCAATTGCGTTACGCTTTGCAAAGCACGCGGCCAGGCGCCGCGTGTCGATTTCCTACCGCATTCGCACTACCCGCCTGACCGGAGACAAGATTTGGGCGCCCCGATTACGCTATACGTCGATTCCCTGTTCCTGAGCCCCTACGCGATGTCGGTGTATGTGGCGCTGACCGAAAAGCAGCTGCCTTTCGAAGTGCGCCCCATTGACCTGGCCGCTGGCGAGCAACGGATGCAGCCCTATCAATGCCGCGCGCTGACCGCCCGCGTGCCCGCCCTGACGCATGACGGCTTCAACCTGACTGAATCCAGCGTCATCTCGGAATACCTGGAAGAGGTCTTTCCGGCCCCGCAGCACGCCGCGCTATACCCCACCGGCATCCGTGAACGCGCCCGCGCCCGCCAATTGCAGGCGTGGCTGCGCAGCGATCTGGGTGCGCTGCGCCAGGAACGCCCCACCGAAACCGTGTTCTACGGCGCCCAGGGCGAACCGCTGTCCGACGCGGCGCACGCCGCCTCGGCAAAGCTGATCCAGGTGGCCAGCTACCTGATCGGGGTGGGCCAGACGAGTCTTTTCGATGACTGGTGCATCGCCGACCTGGACCTGGCCGTGATGCTGAAACGCCTGGCATTCGACGACCTGCCCGACCCGCTGCGCGCTTATGCCGATGCCCAATGGCAGCGTCCGTCGGTGCGCAAATGGCTGGAACACAACGCCGCCGCGCGCGACTGACATCCGCAGTACTACGCCGCCTTCTTGCTAAATCCTTTATGGAATCGGCTAAAGGCGGTGTGTCACGTAGCTCTAACGCTGACGTGAAGCGGGGACGGATAGTCTCTGATAATTGACCGGCATCAAGCCTCCCCATGTTGCGACGCAGCATTCGTTGGGGTGTAATGGAGAGGTCAACTCAGCCGGTTCCACTCGGGATCGGCCCGTCGGCCTTCCGCCGCCGGGAGCAACTTACAGGAGATCGCCATGGCCGGATCCGGCAACGATCGCGTCCCCACCCCGTCCTTCAACCCCTGGACGGCCGCCTACGAATACGCCGTGGATGCCTGGCAACGTGGCGTGCTCTACGCCGACGTGCTGCGCCAGCGCGGCAACCAGTATCACGAACACATGGCCAAGCGCGCGCCCAACGTGCTGAGCATGGAGTTCGAACTGGTGCTCGATGGCCGCGAGTTGCCGCGCCCGGTCAACTACGGCCTGTTGCGCATCAAGCCGCCCGCCGACGTGGAAACCGACCCGATCAAGCGCCCCTTCCTGGTGGTGGATCCGCGCGCCGGACATGGCCCGGGTATTGGCGGCTTCAAGCCCGAAAGTGAAATCGGCGTGGCCGTGCGTGCGGGCCACCCGTGCTATTTCGCCACCTTCCTGCCACAGCCGATGCCCGAGCAGACCGTCGAAGACGTGATGATGGCGGAAGCGCGATTCCTTGAAGAAATCATCGCCCTGCACCCGGACGCGGAAGGCAAGCCCGTGGTGGTGGCCAACTGCCAGGCCGGCTGGCAGATCATGATGACGGCCGCGATCCGGCCTGAACTGTTCGGCCCCATCATCGTGGCCGGCGCACCGCTGTCGTACTGGGCGGGCTGGCGCGGCATGAACCCGATGCGCTATGCCGGCGGCCTCTTGGGCGGCAGCTGGCTCACGGCAATGACCAGCGACCTGGGCAATGGCAAATTCGACGGCGCCTGGCTGGTGCAGAACTTCGAAAACCTGAATCCCGCCAACACGCTGTGGTCCAAGCAGTACAACCTGTACGCCAACGTCGACACCGAGGCGCGCCGCTACCTGAGCTTTGAAAAATGGTGGGGCGGCCATGTGTTCCTGAACGGGCCGGAAATCCAGTACATCGTCGACAACCTCTTCGTCGGCAACCGGTTGGCCACTGCGGGCCTTGTCACGTCTGACGGCATCCGCATCGACCTTCGCAACATCAAATCCCCCATCGTCGTGTTCTGCTCCAAGGGCGACAACATCACGCCCCCGCCGCAGGCGCTGGGCTGGATTCCCGACCTTTACCAGAACGAAGCCGAAGTGCTGGCCCACGGCCAGACCATCGTCTACGCCGTGCATGAAAGCATCGGCCACCTGGGCATCTTCGTGTCGGGCAGCGTGGCCCGCAAGGAACACCAGGAATTCACGTCGAACATCGACATGATCGACGTGCTGCCGCCCGGCATCTACCAGGCCGAGATCGCCGACAAGACGCCGGACACACCCAACGCCGACCTGGCTTACGGCAACTATGTGCTGTCATTCGAGCAGCGCAAGCTGGACGACGTGCGCGCCATTGTGGATCGCAAGGAAGAAGACGACCGCCGCTTTGCGGCCGTGGCCCGCATCTCGGACATCAACCTGGGCATGTACCGCAGCTTCATGCAGCCGTGGCTGCGCGCCATGGTGACGCCGCAGTCGGCGGAATGGAGCCAGCGCCTGCATCCGCTGCGCCTGCCGTACGAACTGATTTCGGACCGCAATCCGGTGGTGGCGCCCATTGCCAAGATTGCCGAACAGGTGCGCGAACACCGCCAGCCGGTGTCCGAGTCCAACCCCTTCCTGATCGCGCAGGAGATGTTCTCGAACCTGGTCGAAACCACGCTGAACATCTGGCAGGAATTGCGGGATTCGGCCGACGAACGCACCTTCATGGGCGTTTATGGGTCGCCGCTCGTGCAGGACCTGGCCGGGCTGGGCGCGCAATCGGGCCCGCCGCGCAAGCATCCGGGCGTGTCGCCCGAGCACCGCCGCTTCATGGAAGAACGCGCCGCCGAGCTACGTTCGATGGTGCAGGAAGGCGGGCTGCGCGTAGCGGCCATCCGTATGCTGCTGTACGTG
>CAJYKY010000356.1 GCA_913775005.1 uncultured Achromobacter sp. | reverse complement strand
GCGCGCGATTTCGGTCTTGCCCACGCCGGTGGGGCCGATCATCAGGATGTTCTTGGGATGGATTTCGTGGCGCAGGGGCTCGGCGACCTGCTGGCGGCGCCAGCGGTTGCGCAGCGCCACGGCGACGGCGCGCTTGGCGCGGTTCTGGCCGACGATGTACTTGTCGAGTTCGGAGACGATTTCTCCGGGCGTCATGTTGGATGCGGACATGAGGGCGAATCCTAGAAGCTGTGGCGGGCTGGGGAGGCGGCCGCGGCGCGGGGTGGCCGCGCCGCGTGTCGGGCGTCAGTCGCCCAGCGTTTCGATGACGTGATTCTGATTGGTGTAGATGCACAGGTCGCCGGCGATTTCCAGCGACTGCTTGATGATGACTTCGGGCGGCAGGTCGGTATTGCGCAACAGCGCCAGCGCGGCCGATTGGGCATAGGCGCCGCCGGAGCCGATGGCTGCCAGGCCGTGTTCGGGTTCGAGGACGTCGCCGTTGCCGGTCAGGACCAGCGTGTGTTCGGCGTCAGCCACGATCAGCATGGCTTCCAGCCGGCGCAGCACGCGGTCGGTGCGCCAGTCGCGCGTGAGCTCGACGGCGGCGCGCATCAGGTTGCCCTGGTGCTTTTCCAACTTGGCTTCAAAACGTTCCTGCAACGTGAATGCGTCGGCAGTGGCGCCGGCGAAACCGGCCAGGATCTTGTCGTGGTACAGGCGGCGGATCTTGCGGGCGGTGCCCTTGATGACGATGTTGCCCAGGGTGACCTGGCCATCGCCGCCGAGCGCGACGCGGTTGCCGCGGCGCACACACACGATGGTGGTGGCGTGAAATTGTTCCATGCGTTCCTTCCTATGAAAGGACTAGCTGGGGGCGGGTCGGGGAAAATCAAGCGCGCGGTGTGCGCACAAATAAAAAAGGCCATGCTGGAAACCAGCATAGCCTTTCAGGCAGAGCGTGAATAACGGGACGGATTAGTCGCCGTACAGCTTTTGGCGCATTTCACGGCGTTCCTGCGCTTCCAGCGACAGGGTGGCCGTGGGGCGAGCCAGCAGGCGGGGTACGCCGATGGGTTCGCCGGTTTCTTCACACCAGCCGTATTCGCCGCTGTCGATGCGGGCGATGGACTGTTGCACCTTCTTCAGCAGCTTGCGCTCGCGGTCACGGGTGCGCAGCTCCAGGGCGTGTTCTTCCTCGATGGTGGCGCGGTCGGCGGGATCGGGCACGAACTGCGTTTCGCGCAGATGCTCGGTGGTTTCGCCGGCGTTGGCCAGGATGTCCTGTTCGAGTTGTTTGAGCCGTTCTTTGAAGAAAGCCAGCTGGCGTTCGTTCATATAGTCGGACTCGGGCATGGCCAGCAATTCCTTCTCGCTGGGCAGATCAATCGCCGTATCGCTCGTCGACTTGCTTGATTTTTTGGTTGCTGCCTTGGTAGCCATGAAAACACTCCACTATGAATCGATCCTGGCGCGGGCTTCCTTTCCCGGTCCGTGTTACTTGTTGCCTACGCTATTCGTACCTCACAGTACTGCCTTCGTCGCATCGCGTCACGTCGGGAAGGGGGATTACCCCGCCAGGCACTGCTCCAAGCCCCGGGTGAAAATCTCCTGGGGCAGCTTACGTCCGATGAACACCATCTTGGTGGACGGTTTTTCGGCCGCGGTCCACGGCTTGCCGGGTTCGGCGCCCATCATCATGTGCACACCCTGGAACAACATGCGGCGGTTGATGCCCTTCATGTACAGGATGCCCTTGTAGCGCATCAGGTCGGGGCCATAGACCTGAACCACACCGCCCAGGAATTCCTCAAGGCGTGCGGGATCGAACGGCTTGTTGGAACGGAACACGAACGCGCCGATTTCGTCGTCGTGCTGGTGGTGATGGTGATGGTGGGCATGATTGCAATGCGCCCCGCAGTCGCCTTCGTGATCATGGTCGTGATCGTGGCCATGGCCGTGATCGTGGTCATGACCGTGGTCGTGATCGTGGGCGGCGTCGGGATGCTCATCGGCCAGAAATTGCGGGTCGATGTCGAGAATGGAATTCAGGTTGAAGCCGCTGATGTCGATGATCGACTTCAGGTCGACTTCGCCGAAGTTGACCGGCGTGATCGGCGCGCGCGGGTTCATGTGAACCAGGCGGTGGCGCAGCGCTTCGTAGTCGGCTTCGTTGACCAGGTCGCGCTTCGAGATCAGGATGCGGTCGGCAAAGCCAACTTGTTTCTGGGCTTCGGATTGCTCGTCGAGCGTGGACATGCCGTGCTTGGCATCCACCACGGTCACCACCGCATCCAGGCGGTAGTACTCGGCGATGTCGTCGTCCATGAAGAACGTCTGGCAGACGGGGCCGGGGTTGGCCATGCCGGTCGTTTCCAGGATGACGCGTTCGAAAGTCAGTTCGCCGGCTTCGCGCTTGGCGCGCAGCTCGGACAGCGTGCGCATCAGGTCGCCACGTACCGTGCAGCAGACGCAGCCGTTGGACAGTTCGATGATTTCTTCGTCGCTGTCTTGAACGAGCAGGTCGTTGTCGATGCTTTCCGGTCCGAATTCGTTTTCGATGACGGCAACGCGACGGCCGTGGAATTCGGTCAGGATGCGTTTGAGCAGGGTGGTCTTGCCCGCACCGAGAAAGCCGGTGAGGATGGTGACGGGAACCATTTTGTCCAAACTGCGCGGGGTATTCATGGCGTAGCTGCTAGCGTAAGGTCAAGGCCGAAAAAACGGCCTGAAGTCTAGGCAATCAACCCAGGGCCGGGAAAAGATCTCAAGAAAATATCTTGGAAGATATCCCGTTGTGGATGAGGTTTGCCGCAGGCTGCGAAGGCCGCCAACAGCGGCCGGACGCAGGATTACAGCACAGTCGGGGGCAGGGGGCAAACCCCGGGTCAACCCAGGGGCCAATGCCATCCGGATGGCGGCTGTACGCCGTCAAGTATCAGGCGATACCACTATTTTGGGGCGGTTTCGCGGTTTTCAAGGGCCGGGTCCGGCGGGCTCATGAAAGTGCCCGCGGCGCCGGTGTTGCGGCCGGCGCGGGGACAGGCATCGGGCGAAAACCCCCGACCCGGATCAACCCCCGGATCAGTACTTAATGATGATGGTGGTGATGACCGGCATCAGCGGGCTGCTTCTGCTGGCACTGCGGACACAGCGCGCGGATCTCGGTTTCGTGCGTGGCCAGGGCGTAGCCCGTTTGGGCCACGCGTTCGGCCAGTTGACGGCTCATGGCGGGGTCGGACACTTCGGCCACGGCGCCGCAGCCGGTGCAGACGACCAGCAGGTCGTGCGGCGCGCCGCCCGCATCATGACAGGCGCTCCAGGCGTTGACGGCGTCAAGCCGGTGGATCAGCCCTTCGTCCATCAGGAAATCCAGCGCGCGGTACACGGTCGGGGGCGCGGCGCCCGGGTGGACCTCGCGCATGGCATCCAGCAGTTCGTAGGCCTTCAGGCTGCGCCCATGGCGCAGCAGCAGCTCCAGCACCTTGCGGCGGATGGGAGTCAGGCGGCGGCCGCGCTGTTCGCACAGCGTCTCGGCGACGCTGAGCTGGGCGCCGACGGTGTCGCTGCGGGGGGAACGGGGCGGTGCGGGCATGGCGGGCTTTATCTGAATGGAAAACGCGCGCGACGCGCGCGAGATGCCTGGAAAGTAGCAGAAAACATCTACATGCGGGCGACTGGGGCAGAATCAAGCCGATTTAGTTATGATATAACATAATAAATTTGCTTGATCTGCTCAAGACCTGATCGCCTTTCATCGTTCCGTTTTCTCCATGTCTCACTTCTCGCTTCTGCCCACCCGGCCCGGCGCCGCGTCCCGGCAAGGCACTCTCCCCCGCTCTGCATTCCTGGTTTCGGCCTGGCGCCGCATGGCAGCCGCTTTGGTCGCGGGCGCGGCGCTGTGGGCGTTGACGGGCTGGGCGCTGGGCTGGTGGCCGCAATGAGCGAGTCCATGGACGCAGCCCCCGTCACCATCGAACTGTCGGACGCGTCGTTTGGCTGGCATGGGCATCCGGCCTTGCGGTCCGTATCCGGGCGCTTCGCGGCGGGCGGGATGACGGCCGTGGTCGGCCCGAACGGGGCGGGCAAATCAACCTTGATCAAAGGAATCATGGGCGTGCTGCGTCCCATGACGGGCAGCGTGCACATCAGCGGCGCGGGGCGCTCGGAGCTTGCCTGGTTGCCGCAGGCCGCCGAACTGGACCGTTCGTTTCCGGTGTCGGTGCTGGACCTGGTGGCGATGGGAGCCTGGCGGCGCGTCGGCGGATGGCGGCGCTACCGCAGCGACGAACTGGACCGTTGCATGGACGCGCTGGACATGGTGGGCCTGGCCGACGCGGCGGGCCGGGGCGTGGACACGCTGTCGGGCGGGCAGATGCAGCGCACGTTGTTCGCGCGAATGCTGGTGCAGGACGCGCCGGTGCTGCTGCTTGACGAGCCGTTCGCCGCCGTGGACAGCCACACCACCGACGACCTGATGGCGCTGCTTTGCGGCTTGCACGGGCAGGGCCGGACCGTGATCGCCGTGCTGCACGACCTGGAACTGGTGCGTGACCACTTCCCTGACTGCCTGTTGCTGTCGGGCTCGGTGGTGGCCTGGGGGCCCACGGCCGACACCTTGAACGATGCGCATCTGAAAACGGCGCGGCAATGGCACGCGAGGGCGTACGCATGAACTTGGCACAGTGGGTGGTTTCCCCCTTTCTGGATTACGGCTTCATGCGGCGTGCCTTGGCGGGCGCCTGCGCGCTGTCGATGGGCGCGGCGCCCTTGGGCGTGTTCCTGGTGCTGCGGCGTATGAGCCTGATGGGCGATGCGATGTCGCACGCGATCCTGCCCGGCGTGGCGGCGGGCTTCCTGCTGTCAGGCTTGTCGCTGGGCGCGATGATGCTGGGCGGCATCGCCACCGGTCTGGCTGTGGCCCTGCTGGCGGGGCTGGTGGCGCGGCTGACCCCGTTGCGCGAAGACGCGAGCTTTGCGGCCTTCTATCTGATTTCGTTGGGGCTGGGCGTGCTGCTGGTGTCGTTGCGCGGCTCCAACATGGAC
>CAJYKY010000355.1 GCA_913775005.1 uncultured Achromobacter sp. | reverse complement strand
CCCGGCACGGTGGCGCGTTGGCGTTGCTGCTGCACGTCCAGGTATTGCTGGAGCAGCGTCTTGGCCTGCGGCAACTGGCCCGCCTTGTAGGCCAGTTGCGCCTGCATGAAGAGCAGGTCGAAATCTTCCGGCGAGCGGCGCGACATGGCCTGCAATTCGGACAGCGCGGCGTTGTAGTCACCGCTATCGGCCAGTTGGCCGGCCAGCATCAGGCGCACTTTGCGCGCGCTGGGATTGCGATTGATGAAGGCGCGGGCTTCGGTCTGGGCGCGCTGCGGGTCCACCTTCGAACCGTATTCCAGCAGGCGCTGGGCGGCGGGTTCGGACTTGGGGTCTGCCGCGAGCGCCGCGCGGGATTCCTGCGTGGCGCGTTCGTAGTCGCCCGCGGCCGAGGCCACGTCGGCCAACGCCAGATGGGCGGCCGGCAACTTGCGCACGTTGTCGCTCAGGGATTCATCAAGAATGCGCAAGGCCAGGCGGCGGTCATTCAGGCGGCTAAGCACGGCCAGCGCCTGGCCAATCGCGGCCGGCTTGTCGCGCGAAGCGTCGATGCGGTTGCGCAGCGCCTGGGCCAAGCCCTTGGTCTGCCCGTTGGCGGCGGCCAGCGCCAATTCCGTGGAGCTGGCTTCGACGTCGTTGGGAGACAGCCGCGCCCAGACCCGGGCCGCATCCAGCGCGCCGGGCAGATTGCCGCCGGCAAGCTGGAATTCCAGGCCACGACGGGCCAGGCGAGGATCGCCCGTGTCCCGGGCGAGGCCGACCATGGTGGTGGCCGCGGTGCCGTACATGCCGCGCTGGGCGGCGATTTCTGACGCGAGGACGCGATAGAAGATGTCGGCGGTGAGCGATACGTACGGCAACTGCCCCGGACGCAGGCGGATCACCTCGGTTTCTGGTTGACGGTTCTGCGGGGCCATACGTGGCCCGGTCGCATCACGCGTCCGGCTGTCGGCCGCCTGGGCTGGCAGCGAAAAACCCGTTGCCAGCGTCAGCGCCAGCACGGCGATCCCGATATTCATTTGTTTGAAAGACGACTTCACGCGGCCCGTCCGGTTGATGGCACAATCTTCGTACACGCAATTGATGATCTTACACTGGCTCATGCCGGAACTGCCTGAAGTCGAAACCACGCGTCGAGGAATCGACGCCGTCATCACCGGCCGGACGCTCAAGCGCCTGGTCATCCATGAACCCCGCATGCGCTGGCCCATCCCCATGGATCTGCCAGAGTTGATTGGCGGGCGCGCCGTGCTGGAATGCGCGCGGCGCGGCAAATACTTGCTGCTGCGGTTTGAGCACGGCACCCAGATCGTGCATCTGGGCATGTCCGGGTCGCTACGCAGCGTGGCCCCTGGTGAATTTTTGCGCAAGCACGACCACGTCGAATGGATTTTCGACGATGCCGTGCTGCGTCTTCATGACCCGCGCCGTTTTGGCGCCGTGCTGTGGCATTCCCACACCGACGGCCCCATCGACGCCCACCCGCTGCTGGCCAAGCTGGGCATTGAACCCTTCGACCCGCGCTTTGACGGCGCCTGGCTGCATCGCCACTTCAAGAACCATGGCGCTGCCATCAAACAGGTGTTGCTGGCGGGCATGGCGGTGGTGGGCGTGGGCAATATCTACGCATCGGAAAGCCTTTTCCGGGCGCGCATCAACCCCAAGACGCCCGCCAACAAGCTGTCGCTGGCCCGCTGCGAGCGGCTGGCCGACATGGTGCGGGCCACGCTGGCCGATGCGCTGACCTCCGGCGGCAGCACGCTGCGCGACTACGTAGGCGCGACCGGCGAACCGGGCGCCTACTTTGAAATCCATGCCGCCGTCTATGAACGCGAGGGGCTGCCCTGCCGGGTGTGCGCCACGCCAATCCGCCGCTTTGTCCAGGGCCAGCGTGCCACTTACTACTGCCCGAAATGCCAGCGCAACTAAAATCCCCTACCAAAGCGGCCCACGCAAGCCCCTGATAAACCTGGGGAAATCCCTGTAAAAGGCTGAACATTTGTTTATAGCGAACGTATTGCACAAACACTAACGCCAAGCTATATTCCTTTCACACACTATTCCTATAACAGTGGAAGGAGCCTCCATGAGCAAGCAATTCGCCTCGCACGCCGACATGGACGACAAGGTCGTCTCGTTCGAAAAACTGTCCGACAACGCCTACGCCTACACGGCTGAAGGCGACCCCAACACGGGCGTGATCATCGGCGACGAGGCCGTCATGGTGGTGGACACCCAGGCCACCCCGGTCATGGCCCAAGACGTCATCCGCCGCATCCGCGAAGTGACGGACAAGCCCATCAAGTACATCCTGCAGTCGCACTACCACGCCGTGCGCGTGTTTGGCGCGTCGGCCTACAACGCCCAGGAAATCCTGGCCAGCCGCGACACCTATGACCTGATCGCCGAACGCGGCGAACAGGACAAGGCCAGCGAAATCGGCCGCTTCCCGCGCCTGTTCCGCAACGCCGAATCGATTCCGGCCGGCCTGGTCTGGCCCACGATGACGTTCAAGGGCGAAATGACCGTCAACCTGGGCAACCTGGAAGTCAAACTGCTGCAAGTGGGCCGTGGCCACACTAAGGGCGACACCATTGCCTGGCTGCCCGAACAGAAAATTCTGTTCGCCGGCGACCTGGTCGAATAC
>CAJYKY010000354.1 GCA_913775005.1 uncultured Achromobacter sp. | reverse complement strand
GCCACGTTGGACTTCAGCTCGCGGTCCAGGCGGTCGCGCACTTGGCGGCTGGTCACGAACTTGCCTTCGCGGCCGGCCAGCGGCGACGTGTTCACCATGAAGTTCATGGTCAGCGTGGGTTCGTCGATGCGCAGCATCGGCAATGCTTCCTGCGTCGTCGTGTCGGTGACGGTGCAGCCAATGCCCAGTTCTTCGATGCCGTTGATCAGCACGATGTCGCCGGCTTCGGCTTCGTCCACCACGATGCGTTCCAGACCATGGAACTTCAGCACCTGGTTGATACGGCCACGGCCACCCTGACCTTCCGGACCAAACTTATAAGCCACTTCCATGCCGGGGCGCATACGGCCACGGTTGATGCGGCCCACGCCGATCTTGCCGACGTAGCTGTTGTAGTCCAGCGAGATGATCTGCATTTGCAGCGGACCGTTGGGGTCGTCTTCACGCTGCGGCACGTGTTGCAGAATGGCTTCGAACAGCGGACGCATGTCGCCCTCGCGCACGTCCGGGGTCAGGCCGGCGTAGCCCGACAGACCCGAGGCGTACACCACGGGGAAGTCCAGCTGCTCGTCGGTGGCGCCCAGCTTGTCGAACAGGTCGAACGTGGCGTTGATGACGAAATCGGTACGGGCGCCCGGGCGGTCCACCTTGTTCACGACCACGATCGGCTTCAGGCCCAGGGCCAGTGCCTTGCGGGTCACGAAAATGGTTTGCGGCATGGGGCCTTCAACGGCGTCCACCAGCAGCAGCACGCCGTCAACCATGGACAGCACGCGCTCGACTTCGCCACCGAAGTCCGCGTGTCCCGGGGTGTCGACGATGTTGATGTGCGTGCCTTCGTATTCAACGGCACAGTTCTTGGCCAGAATCGTAATGCCGCGTTCTTTTTCCAGGTCGTTCGAGTCCATGACCCGTTCGGTCAGCGCCTGGTTTTCGCGGAAGGTGCCGGATTGGCGCAGCAGCTGGTCGACCAGGGTTGTTTTACCGTGGTCCACGTGGGCGATGATGGCGACGTTGCGCAAGGCGCGAGTCATAGCGAGTCCTTTAAGGTCAGGTTGGAGGGCAGCAAGCCCTCCGGCAATTCGTTCAATGCAAGCAATGCCTGCTTGGGGTCTGGCATGGCCTGCAAGGCTTCCAGTTCAACGGCGCGTTCCAGAGAAAATGGCCCGACATGCGTGCGCCGCAGCGCCGTCAGGTGGGCGAAACAGCCCAGCACGCGCCCGATGTCCTGGGCCAGTGTTCGGATGTATGTGCCTTTACTGCATTCCACATCGATCTCTGCCTGCGTTCCCGAAAGGGACAACAGCTCGATGCGGTGAATCGTGATCTGGCGCGGTGCGCGCTCTAGTTCGATGCCGGCGCGGGCGTACTCGTACAACGGCTTGCCGTCGCGCTTGAGCGCCGAGTACATCGGCGGAATCTGTTCAATCGTGCCCGAGAAACGTGACAGCGCGTCGCGCAATGCCTGTTCGTCGACCACGAAACCCGGTTCGGCGGTGGACACGACATTGCCGGTCAGGTCGCCGGAATCGGTTTCCGAGCCAAATTGCAGCGTAGCGCGATATGCCTTGTCGGCATTGAGCATCGCGCCAGAAATTTTGGTGGCCTTGCCCATGCAGCAGACGAGCAGACCGGTAGCGAACGGGTCCAACGTGCCCGTGTGACCGGCCTTGGCCGCGTCCATGGCGCGTTTGGCGCGTTGCAAAGCGTGGTTACTCGACAAACCTACGGGTTTGTCGAGCAACAGCACACCGTCGAGCGTAAGCCCGCGTCGTTTAGCCATCGTCGAAATCCGGTTGAAAAGCAGTGACGACAGCCCGATCAGGACTGGTCTTCAGGTTCGTCGGGCACGCCCGAGTGCGGGCCGGGCCGGTTTGCGCGGTCGATGAGGATCGACATTTCAATACCACGGGCAATTTGCTCGTCGTGGAAGAAACGCAAAGTGGGGACAGTATGAATGTGCAGCAGCTTGTACAGCTGGGAATGCAGCCAACCGGCTTTTTCGTTCAGCAAGGCAGTGGCGGCTTCGGGCTCGGCGCCCAACACCGTGAACCACACCTTGGCATGCGCGTAGTCGGTCGACAGTTCCACGCCGGACAGCGTGATCAAGCCAGCGCGATTCGTGTCGATCTCGCGCTGGATGATCCCGGCCAGATCCTTCTGGATCTGGTCGGCCAGCCGCAGATTGCGGCCGGGGATGGCTTTGGACTTGTGACGGCTCATTAGAAATAATGCCTCGCGACGCCTTACAGCGTACGCGCGATTTCCTTGATTTCAAAGACTTCCAGCTGGTCGCCCACCTGAATGTCGTTGTTGCCGCGCAGCGTAAGACCGCAATCGAAGCCGGATTTGACTTCCTTGACGTCGTCCTTGAAGCGGCGCAGCGATTCCAGGTGGCCCGTCCAGTGAACGACGTTGTTGCGCAGCAGGCGAACCTGGGAGTCGCGGCGGACGATGCCATCAAGCACCATACAACCGGCGATGTTACCGAGACGCGAGATGCTGTAGACCTCACGGATCTCGACCAGGCCGATGATCTCTTCTTTCTTCTCGGGCGCCAGCATGCCCGACATGGCCGCCTTAACTTCATCCACGGCGTCGTAGATGATGCTGTAGTAGCGCACGTCCACGCCGTTGTTCTCAGCCAGCTTCTTGACGCTTGCATCTGCACGCACGTTAAAGCCGATCACGACAGCGTTCGAGGCAATTGCCAGGTTGATGTCGGTTTCCGAGATGCCGCCCACGGCCGCGTGCACCACTTGCACACGGACTTCGTCGGTCGACAGCTTGACCAGCGACTGAACCAGCGCTTCCTGCGAACCCTGCACGTCGGTCTTGACGATGAGGGTAAGCGTTTGCGTGCCTTCGCCCAGGTTGTCGAACATCGATTCCAGCTTGGCAGCCTGTTGGCGGGCCAGCTTGACGTCGCGGAACTTGCCTTGGCGGAACAGCGCGATTTCGCGCGCCTTACGCTCGTCGGACAACGCCATCAGCTCGTCGCCGGCGGCGGGCACTTCGGTCAGACCCTGAATTTCCACCGGGATCGACGGGCCGGCCGATTGGATCGGCTTGCCGTTTTCGTCCAGCATGGCGCGAACGCGGCCAAAGCTTGCGCCGGCCAGCACGACGTCGCCGCGCTTGAGCGTGCCGCTTTGCACCAGGATCGTCGCGACCGGGCCACGGCCCTTGTCCAGACGGGCTTCGATGACCAGACCCTTGGCGGGCGCGTCTTCGGGGGCCTTCAATTCCAGCACTTCAGCTTGCAGCAAGACGTTTTCGAGCAGGTCGTCGATGCCTTGGCCGGTCTTGGCCGACACGCCCACGAAGGGCACGTCACCGCCGTATTCTTCCGGCACGACCTGTTCAGCAACCAGTTCCTGCTTGACGCGGTCGGGGTTGGCCGACGGCTTGTCGATCTTGGTCACGGCCACAACCATGGGCACGCCCGCAGCCTTGGCGTGGTGGATGGCTTCACGCGTTTGCGGCATCACGCCGTCGTCAGAAGCGACCACCAGAATGACGATGTCGGTTGCCTTGGCGCCGCGAGCACGCATGGCGGTAAACGCCTCGTGGCCCGGGGTGTCAAGGAAGGTCACCATGCCGCGCTCGGTTTGAACGTGGTAGGCGCCGATGTGCTGCGTAATGCCGCCGGCTTCGCCCGCGGCAACCTTGGCGCGGCGGATGTAATCCAGCAGCGAGGTCTTGCCGTGGTCGACGTGGCCCATGACGGTCACAACCGGGGCGCGCGGCAGCTGTTCGGCTTCGGACACCGTGGCGGTTTCGTCCAGGAAGGCTTCCGGGTCGTCCAGCTTGGCGGCGATTGCCACGTGGCCCAGTTCCTCGACCACGATCATGGCCGTTTCCTGGTCCAGCACCTGGTTGATGGTGACCATCTGGCCCAGCTTCATCAATTGCTTGATGACTTCAGCGGCCTTGACGGACATTTTGTGGGCCAGGTCGGCCACGCTGATGGTTTCCGGCACGTGGACTTCACGTGCGATGAATTCCTGCGGTGCCGGCTCGTTGCGGCGGTCGTTCTGCTGGTTGCGGCCACCACGGCCGCCCCCCTTGCCACCGCCCTTGCCGCCCGCACGCCAGCCATCACGGCTAGCCGGAGCTGCCGGCTTGTCGGCAGGCTTCTTGCGCGACGCGTCATCAGACCAGGTCGAAGCGACTTCGGCCGTCTTGATGGTCTTCTTCGTGCCAGGCGCGGCGGGCTTGGCGTCCTTCTTGGCGCCAGGCGTGGCACCGGGCTTGCCAGCCGGCTTGTGCAGCGTGCCCGAAATGGGCGCAGCAGCCGCGGCGGGCGCTTCCGGTTCCGGCGCACGCAGCACCTTGCGGGGACGGTTCAACATTTCGCGCAGCGCGGCGGCTTCGGCCTCGGCGGCACGACGCGCTTCATCGCGGCCAGCCGACGTAGCGGAAGCGGCGAGCGGCGGGCCAGCGCGACGATTGTCGGCACGGTTGCCCACCTTGGCGGCGGGCGCGGCCGCTGCGGGCGCTGCGGATTTCACGGGTTCGGACTTCGCAGCAGGCTGAGCCTGGGCGATCGGCGCATTGGCCTGGGGGGAAGGTGTTTCGGACTTATTAGCTAGCACAACGGGTTCCGGCTTGGCTTCTTCAGCCTTGGGCTCGGTGGATTCAGTCTTAACTTCGGGCTTGGCCTCTTCGGCCACGGGCTCGGCAGGAGCAGGCGCCGGCGTCGGTTCCGGTTCAGGCTCAGCCTGGACTTCGGGCGCTTGCGCCTCGACGGTGGCGGGCACTTCGGCCGCGACGGATTCAACAGGCGCGGGCGCTTCAACCGGCGCGGGCGCTTCTACAGCAACGGGCTCTGCCGCTTCGACGGGGGCCGCGGCCTCCGCTTCAACGGGAGTGGTCTCGCGGGGCTCGACCACGGCAGGCGCCTCGGGTGCAGCCGGCACGGACACCTGCTGCTCTTCTTCGACGGAAACTTCCTCGTCCGCACGTGCGGACGCGGCCTGCTCCAGGGCGATTTCGGAGGGATCACGCTTGACGAACACGCGCTTCTTGCGCACTTCGACCTGAATCGTGCGCGAGCGGCCGGTGGCGTCAGCCTGCCGGATCTCGGACGTCTGGCGGCGCGTCAGGGTGATCTTCTTGCCTTCGGTCGCGCCATGTGCGCGACGCAGCGATTCGAGCAATTTCGCCTTGTCGCTGTCGGTGACGGAATCGTCAACCGATTTGAGGTCAACACCCGCCGAGCGCAGCTGATCCAGCAGCACATTGGCAGGCATTTTCAGCTCGGTAGCGAACTGGGCGACGGTATTACTCGACATTAGGCTCTCTCTTCCCTATATGCAGCTATTACAAACAACGTGAACTTGCGGTGGATACATACAGCACTACCCACCGCAGACCCGTGTCCTTTTGGTTATTCTTCGTCGAACCAATGGGCGCGGGCACGCATGATGAGGTCGCTGGCTTCCTGCTCGGTCAAACCGGCGATTTCCGCCAGTTCGTCCGTTGCCAATTCGGCCAGATCATCACGCGTATGCACTTGACGCTCAGCCAGCTTCGCAGCCAGCTCTTGCGTCACGCCTTCAAGCTCAAGCAAATCCTGCGCCGTTTCCAGACGCTCTTCCTGGGCAATTGCCTCAGTCAACAGCGCATTGCGGGCACGGGCGCGCAATTCATTGATGGTGTCTTCGTCAAACGCTTCGATTTCCAGCAGTTCCTGCATGGGCACGTAAGCGATTTCCTCGATACCGGTGAAACCTTCGTCGATGAGGATGTCAGCGACTTCCTCATCAACGTCCAGCTTGCTCATGAACGTGGTGCGCAAGCCCGAGCGCTCGACTTCCTGGCGATTCAGGCTTTCTTCCGGCGTCATGATGTTGATCTGCCAGCCGGTCAGTTCGGACGCCAGGCGCACGTTCTGACCCTTGGCGCCGATCGCCTTGGGCAGGTTTTCTTCGTCGACGACGACGTCCATCGCATGCTTGTCTTCATCAACGACGATCGATTCGACGTTGGCAGGCGCCAGGGCGCCGATGACAAACTGCGCGGGGTCTTCCGACCACAGCACGATATCGACCTGCTCGCCACCCAGCTCATTGCGGACTGCCGTCACACGCGAACCGCGCATGCCCACGCACGTGCCGATGGGATCGATACGCTTATCGTATGCCACGACAGCGATCTTCGCACGCACCCCGGCATCACGGGCAGCGGCCTTGATCTCAAGCAGACCTTGCTCGATTTCAGGCACTTCGTTCTCGAACAGCTGGCGGATGAACTCGGGCGAGGTGCGCGACAAGATCACTTGCTGGCCACGCGCCGCGTGGTCAACACGCAACACAAAAGCGCGAACGCGGTCGGCGACCCGCAGGTTTTCCTTCGGGATCATCTCGGAGCGCGGCAGGCGCGCTTCGATCTTGCCCGTTTCAACAATAGCATCGCCCTTGTCCATGCGCTTGATCGTGCCGGACACGATGCTTTCGCCACGGTCAAGGAAGTCGTTCAGGACTTGCTCGCGCTCGGCGTCACGGATCTTTTGCAGAATGGCCTGCTTGGCCGCCTGCGCGCCGATACGGCCGAACTCGATGGGTTCAAGCGGCTCTTCGATGTACTCGCCTTCCTGGATGCCAGGAACGATTTCCACCGCATCCGACAGCATTTCCTGCTTGTCGGGTTCTTGCAGGCCGGCTTCGTCCGGCACCACCAGCCAACGGCGGAAGCCTTCGTGATCGCCGGTTTCCCTATCGATGGCGACACGAATGTCCGCATCATCCTTGAAGCGCTTTTTCATGGCGGAGGCCAGCGCACTTTCCAGCGCGCCGAACACGACGTCACGCGTGACGTTCTTTTCACGCGCCAAGGCATCGACCAACAGAAGAATTTCGCGACTCATCGCTTTTTGCCCTTGAAATCCAGAACGGGATCCAGTTTTGCACGTTCGATATCATCGATCGTGAAATTCAACACCTGGATTTCGTTCTTTTTTGCCTCAAATTCGAGACCGAACACGGTCTTGTGCATTCCAGCAGCAGCGTCCGAGGCGGCGGCGTCGTCTTCGGGCACGGTCAACGTGCCGGAAAAGACTTTACGTCCGTCTAATGCCTCGCGCAGCTTGATCTCGATGCGCTCGCCAGCGAAGCGGCGGAACTCGTTCTCGGTGCGCAGCGGGCGGTCAATGCCCGGCGAACCCACTTCGAGGCGCTTGTAGTCGACGTTTTCGACTTCAAACACCCGCGACAGTTGGCGAGACACCTGTTCACAGTCTTCGATGCGCACACCGCCGACGCGATCGATCGTTACGCGCAAAAGGCCCAGGGCGGCACGCTCGACGTCCACGAGTTCGACGTCCATGCCGGCCAGAGCCTCTTCGGTCAATGCGAATAAATCAGCCATATACTCAAAAAAAATGGGCTGCACGCCCAGCCCACCGATATTGCGCAGAGCCCAGCCGCTTCCCTACTACACGTAAGGAGCAATGCTGGGCAGCGCCCTATATTGCGACCTAAATTATGTTTTGCGCCGCGAGAAACCCTGAGCCCCTGAGCGATTGTTAAACCGCATCTAGAGAGGCTCCTACGGCATACTTCCGCAGGCTTTCTCAACTTGGCCACCCTGGCTCACCGCTGAAAACAACCGCTTTCAACACGTGAATCCGGTAGCGCTAAACGCAAATTCTGATGCCAGTTGCGCTGTAGTTGCACTACAAAAATCAACGCAACCATTACTTCACACAAGCACTGCACACCACTCTTGCGCTTGCCCAAGCTGCGCCAAAAGCGCCATGGCCACCCACCCTGCAAGGCACCTTACAAGGTATCTCGCCAGGCAAATCGCAATGACCCGCAGCCATGAAAACCATTGATTTTAGCAGATAAACTGGAAAAACGCCTGATTCGTCACGGGCTTACAGTTATATGGGACAGATCTGGTCCGGCGGCGCGCCAAACGCGCCGCCCGCCAACA